>CAYPUP010000489.1:0-1511 GCA_964413795.1 uncultured Ignavibacteriales bacterium | reverse complement strand
ACAACATCGGAATAAAAAGAGTACTGATGGAATTTCTGATGCTTGTGTTTTTATGTTTATGTTTTCCATAGTGGTCATGGAATTCCGAAATAATATGAATAGAATTCAGTACGGATATCGGAATTAGGAATATGGGAATCATCGATGACATAATATGCACCGTATGGCCGGTGGCTATTAAAAGCCCCATAGCCCAGATAACCGACATTATAGCCACAATCATCGGCGCCAAAATTATCTTTAACTGGCGGAAAAACATAAAGAGCAGCAGCATGATAATCAGCATCGCGGCCGGAGCCGAGTAGGCCATCTGGGAGAACATTTCTGCCCCGAAGGAATCTTCAGCAATAGGCAGTCCGGCGATATGAAACTCTTCATCCCCGATATATTTCTTTGTAATTTCAGTTATTTCACCTGATATCCGATGCGACATATCTTTGGATTCGATCGGAATAAAAATGGCAATCACTTTGCGATCAGCCGAGGCAAGCTTCCCCTTCAAAAGAGGATTCTGCATTATGCGGCCAAAAATATAATCAGCCTCTTCCTGTGTCTTTATTTCATCCGCCATCAGCGTCTCTATCATAATAGAACCGCCGACCCCCTGTTTGATATCATCAACAGTCGATGGAGATAATATATCTTCGACAATAATACCTTCGATATCCTGAATTTCAGTTACGATATTATATACCCTGTTAAGCACTTCCGGGGTAAAGGCATTTGTTTTATCAACAACCCCCACCGCAATAAAATCATAAAGGGTAAATTCTTCTTTAACCTGGTGATCAAATAAGCGAGCCGGTTCATTGGCCGGAAGCATATTCTCCGGATCGGTATCGATTTTGATTTTGGGAAATTGCATGGCAAAAAAAGCCGTTATAATAATGGCTATACCAATTACAATCCAGGGTTGCTTGATAGCAAATTCAGTGAGTCCTCGTTTCATTCAAATTCCTTTCTATTCGTTTTCTCTTCTTTGCCTATTTAGATAGAAAAAAGACGAAAACGATTCAGGATTTTTAGGTATATTTAAAAAAAAATTATTATCGTAATATTTTATGTATCAATAAGTTAACTAAAACATTCCCGGGGTGAATAGAAATTCATTGAAATAAAGAATATATGGATAATTTACATACTTGTTAATGTGATTATTTATGATAATCAAAAAATTCCCTAAAATACAATAACTTTATCTGCCCAGATTGTCCAATCGGTAAGTTCTTCCATGGAGCCTCGGTGGACTCCAGGAGCCAATTCTATTTCCTTCAATCCCCTTGCGTCCATGCATGACCCGCAGGCAGCGATCTTTATTCCCTTTGTTGTCAATCCTTTAAGCATGCGTTCAATATTATAGTACCCGTTTGGTGTTTCCTGCCCAAATTTACCACAACTTGCAGCGTCTGCCATTAGAAAAATGCACAGTTCGATACTGTCACGTTTGTACAGAGACAAAGCTAATCTCAACCCGTTGAAAGATCTTTCCGTCCCATAAGGCGGGTCATTTA
>CAYPUP010000488.1:0-1516 GCA_964413795.1 uncultured Ignavibacteriales bacterium | reverse complement strand
AAAAAATGTTAGAATCGGGACAGGTTGTTTCAGTAACAATAGAGAATAACAAAGATGCGTACTGTGCTCTGAATGCAAATTTAGAACCTCTTACTAAACTAAAAAAGATTAAGCCTTGTCTGCATATGCTTTCCCCCTTCGATAATATGGTGATTCAGCGAGAAAGAACCTTGAACTTATTCAATTTTGATTACAACCTGGAATGCTATGTCCCTCCGGCAAAACGTAAATGGGGCTATTGGGTGATGCCTGTTTTATGGGGAGAAAAATTTATCGGACGCTTTGATCCTAAAGTCGACCGGAAGAAAAAGATGCTTAATATCGTTAGTCTTTATTTTGAAGATGATTTCAATAAACAAAGCGAAGTGATTCCTCACCTGGCTAATAAATTTGGGGAGTTGGCCAAATTTAACCATTGCGAGTCAATTAATATTATCAAAACTTTTCCATCAAATGTTAAAAAGAACCTTCAAAGTGAATTAAAAAAGATTATATTATAGTCTATGAACGATAATGATTCCAAAAAGAAGCCTATCTGGTTTTTTCATCCTCCCCAGTATTATTCGATCAGGTTATGGTTGAAGCATTATTTCGGCGGGTTGTATCAACGATCGGATGAGCATCATATCTTTCTTTACTCCAGTGGATTGTCGTTTTCACTTTTTGTCTGCGTGATTCCAATTATACTGGTATTGTTTGCCGTACTCGGATCAATACTTGAGAAATCCACTCTCGAGAATGAAATAATAGCCATGATCGATAGAGCCATGCCTTATGAAAATTACAACGCTACCGTGAAACAATTTATATTGGAGCGTATCGAAGAATTCCGCACTCATCGCAGAGCAGCAGGAATCATTGGCGCTATTGGTTTGCTTTTTGCCGCCAGTGGACTTTTCAGCAGCATGCGGACAGTGTTGAATAAAGTTTTTTCCACGGAAGTTGAAAAACATGCTCTTATTGGAAAACTCCGTGATCTGGGGATGGTTATTTTTGTTATGGCTTATGTATTGGTATCAGTCACCCTTTTGCCAATAATGGAAGTAGTCAAAGACTCCGCTTCAAATTATAAAATTTTAAGTTTTATTCAGTTAAGTCTAGTGGATAGAATTTTTATCGGGATAGCATCGTTTTTGATAATCTACCTTGTCTTTTTCTCTTTATATTCTCTTATCCCCTATGAAAAGCTAGGCCGAAAGATTGTGATTGTAAGCGCTTTCTGGGCGACGGCACTATGGGAAATCGCACGACAGGCGTTTGGATATTACATTACCCACATGGCGACATTGAAAGCCGTTTACGGAACCTATCTTTTCCTTATCGTAGTTGCTTTCTGGTTTTATTACACCTCGGTGGTATTTATTCTGGGTGCGGAGATTGGACAGTTGTATCGAGAGAGAAATACATAGATTTAACAAAAATAAAAATATCAAGCAATGCCAGTGTCATTCCCGCGAAGGGGAGTGTTGAAAAAGTCATATATTTTATTAGAGTATCTCTCAGTATTTTATTCGGG
>CAYPUP010000487.1:0-1516 GCA_964413795.1 uncultured Ignavibacteriales bacterium | reverse complement strand
TAATTCAGATGCCGAGAGTATCAAAGGCGCTTGAAAATTAAAGACAAGAGATATGCCTATCACTCTTACGAACAATCTAAATGGCGTCATCTTCATTTCATCTCTCCTTTCAGCCCATTGATATTATTATCCTTTTTAACTCATATTGTTAAGAAAATCCGTCAATTTAATAATGAATTAATACTCATTTTTATCTTATAATCATTTGAATATGAGCGCAAGGATGAACAATACCGGACCACCAGCCTACATCAATTTGGGGATTGGTGTTGGTTCCATTTGCCACCACAGTTCCAATTGTATCAGTTCAGTGCCTATGATATTTTGGAATATTATCAATATATTTGGTAAACGGCATACAAAATTCCGTCTTCCATGGATCCTTGCGATAATAATGACGCCGTAAACACTAATCAATGCGAACCCGATAGGAGAGATTACTGATGTGCCTAATACACGGGTCTTGATTTTGTCAAGGGAAAAAGAGGCAATTCATATGGAATCAATATTCATTTTTCTCTAGCAAGTACTTTGGTCTGACTTGGAAATATTTAGAAAATGTCCCCCATGAAACAAATTCAGACGCCGGTAGAGGAATCATTTTTTATACCCCAATCCTCTCCCGCCTTAAAGTTGCCACAGCGCCAATGGTCCAATCCGATCTAAATTCGATTTACAAATGATATTTTTCACAATATAACCCTGAGTAAGAGCGATTATTTTTTGATAAACTGATTTTTTATCTAATTTAAATAGTATTATTGAAAAAATATTAATCAATCATCATACGGTGTTAGATGTTATTAAAATCAAACCCTCAAAAAGGAAGGTAAAAGATGGCAATAAAAAAAATGGGAACAGGATTTGCTGCCTATTTACTGGTAATGTTTTTCATTGCGCCATTATCCTTCGGCCAAGAAGACGAATCAGAAACGCGAAGGGTCATCGGATTCAAATACGGCGTCGGGTATTATGCTCAACTTAATGATAATCGTTTGGAGGGATATTCTAATAATTTTTCGCTGATTATTCCCATCGATGCGAAATTTTCTGCTTCAATTTATCATGAAAGCGGCAATATTGATGGAACGCAGGACGGGAAAACCTTTGATGCCGCTATTACCATCAACGAGCTTCGAGTCCTAAGGGAGATTCTTTCGAAAAACGCTTTATCGAGTTCAATCTTTCTCGGGTGCGGAAATGGCTCGATTTCCGGGGATGACATCGATGACAGCAGCCTAGTAGCCGATATTGGTGCTGAATTGGCTTTCGTTAAAAAAGGAAAAACCGCCGAGGCGAAACTTTCGGTGGATTTTTTATACCGGCACTTTAAAATCACTTCTGTTGAAGATATTCTAACGGAATCTATCGATGATCTTGGGGGGTTTATCCTGAGTTTGAATCTTTCCGTGCTTTTTTAATACAACTCTGTCTCATTGAGGGAATTCCCTTTTCTGTTAGCCCTACAACGCAACTTATATAATTATTGCTTGCCTTCTACGCCGGTTTCGTCTAC
>CAYPUP010000486.1:0-1533 GCA_964413795.1 uncultured Ignavibacteriales bacterium | reverse complement strand
ATTATTTATTATATCTCCCCGCAGGTCTGGGCCTGGGGGAAGGGACGGGTTCAGGAAATCAAAGAGCTGGTTGATCTTTTATTGGTTATTCTGCCGTTCGAGCATGACTTTTTCAACGGGCATAATATTAAAAACGAATTTGTTGGGCATTATTTATTGGAGGATATTCCTCCAGAATATATCTCCACTCAAATAGAGCGTCAGGAAAAAACACACTTGTGTGTGTTACCCGGTTCAAGAACGCAGGAGGTCAAGCGAATGCTTCCTTTGATGTTAAAGGCAGCCTCGATGTTTACCAAAAAATATAATGCTACTGCTGTAATTGCCGGTATCAGAGGTATTTATGATTACGAGTCAGCCTTGCTGCCCTTTAGAAATGACAAGATTGATATTGTCTATGATAAACCGCGTGAATGCATTTATATGAGCAACTTGTTGCTGACGGCCTCAGGAACAGCCACGCTTGAGACGGGGATAATTGCCCGTCCGATGGTTGTTGTTTACAAAACCGGATTTATTACTTACCAAATTGCAAAAAGATTAGTTTCTTTAAAAAATATTGCCCTGGTTAATCTGGTTCTAAAAGAAAAAGTAGTCCCGGAATTAATACAGGCCGAAGCCAGTCCGGAGAACATGTTTAAAGAGTTGTCAAAATTTATGGATGATAGCCAATATTATAAAAGTGTTCATGAAAAATTATTAAAGGTCTCCTCGACTCTGGGCGGAATCGGTTCTTCGGAGAGAGCGGCGGATTCCATTTTGAACTTCATTAGGAGATAGTAACTTTGTTACTCTTATATAGAATTTTAACATTTATAATTTATATTATACTTTATATCCCGACAAGAGTTGCAGCTGCCAGAGGGAGTATCAAATGGCGCGATAGGCTGGGCCTCAATAAAGTAGAGGCTAAATATGATCTATGGTTGCATGCCTCATCGGTCGGGGAAGTCAAAGTAATTTCTTTCCTAATTGATTACTTTCCAAAAAAGAGACCGGATATAAAAATCTATCTGACGGTCATAACCGATGCCGGTTACAGGGCCGCGTCAAAGTTGAAAATCACTAATTGTACCGTTGCCTATTTCCCTTTTGATTGTGTACTGGTAATAAGAAGAATAATTAAAAAAGTCCTGCCTCAGGCCGTAGTGATTGCTGAGACCGAAATCTGGCCTAACCTGGGCTATGAAGCAGCTCTCAAGGGGATAACTAAGATACAAATTAATGCAAGGATGTCAGACAAGGCTTTTAAGCGGTATAATTTTGTTAAAGGATTTATGAGCAAAATTCTGTCTTCATACGACTATTTCTTTTTCAAAACCGAGACTGATAAAGAACGCTACCAGTATTTCGGAGTGGAGAATTCTAAATCGGAAGTTATCGGTGATATGAAATTTGATGCCCCGCTTATACCTCGTTCAAAGGGGCGTATAAATGAAATCCGCCATCGGGCAGGTGTTAATGAAGATGATTTCGTAATTGTAGCCGGATCGACCCGAAACGGCGAAGAAAAACTCCTTATTAAAGAATTTA
>CAYPUP010000485.1:0-1557 GCA_964413795.1 uncultured Ignavibacteriales bacterium | reverse complement strand
TATATCAAAGTATAAGCATTTAGTTGCATTTACACAAAATTACTTACAGGCTCATCAAGAATATTTAGGTAGGGCTTCTTCGGGCATAGTGCTAATTCTTTCTAATACACCCATCTTTGAAAAAACTATTAATCCAGTGGGATTGAAGTTGAAAAAGGGCTGAAGTTATATATTGTTACCTTTTTTAAAAATTGTTTTACATGGAATTATGTTTTAGCAATGTTAATTATTACCCACCCTGAATTTCCCTAAACTTCCTGAGTATATAAAGCGTATAATTACACACAATAACCACATATGGTGGGATGGTACGAAATGTATTGACGAATGGCTCTTGAAAGAGTTAGATTTGTAAAAAAAGGATTTGAAAATTATATTATGAATACGCTTAAAGTTACATTTTTGATGCTCGCCCTGATTATCCTGTTCAGCTATCTCGGATTCTATTTCGGCGGGCAAAACGGGATGATTATAGCCTTTCTTATCGCGGCCGGGATGAATTTTTTCACCTACTGGTTCTCCGATAAAATGGTTTTGAAAATATACAAAGCCCGCGAGATAACCGAAGCCGACCACCCTCGATATTATCGTATTGTCCGGAATATAGCCACCGTAGCGATGGTTCCGATGCCCAAAGTTTATATTGTCCCTTCTAAGGCCCCCAATGCTTTTGCTACCGGTCGGAATGCTGAACATGCGGCCGTGGCTGTGACTGAAGGACTCCTGGGATTACTCAATGACGGTGAGCTGGAAGGAGTTATCAGCCATGAGTTTGCCCATATTGTAAATAAGGATATGCTGATCGGAACGATAGCCGCTACATTTGCCGGGGCTATTGGTATTTTAGCCTCTATTGCCCGTTTTGGAGCAATGTTTTCCGGAGGCGGCTCAAGTGATAGCAGACGAGGAGGTGGATTGGAGTTATTAATCGCAGCTATCATAGCGCCATTAGTGGCAATGGTTATTCAAATGGCTATTTCCCGCAAACGGGAATATAAAGCGGATGAAACCGGCGGAGGTTTCACCGGCAAATACAATGAACTGGCCTCGGCGCTGGAAAAATTGGGCCGGGCTCCGGTTCGGATGAATCTCGATAAAAGCCCAGCTACGGCTCATCTGATGATAATGAATCCCCTTTCGGGAAAAGGGTTTGCCTCCCTGTTTTCGACTCATCCGCCTATGGAAAAGAGAATTGAAAGACTCCACAAGCTGGCCAACCAGAACTTCTATCATTAACTGTACTATTATCAATAAATTCTATCAATTCTGAGACTGGATAGCCCCAAAATAATCAAATAATATTTGTGGCAATTTTACAATTAATGTTATTATATTTTGCTAAGAGATGGATAATTCAATTTATAGTGATCAGTCGGAAGACCCTTTGCCTGCATTAAAAGGTATTTATTAGATGAATACCGATCTTATATTACAGCTTCTGGCTATCTTTGTTTTGATTCTTGCCAATAGCTTTTTCTCCCTGTCTGAGTTTTCCATTATCGCCTCCCGTAAAACAAAACTTCAGCAGTTAATCGATGGAGGTAAGAAAGGGGCCAG
>CAYPUP010000484.1:0-1572 GCA_964413795.1 uncultured Ignavibacteriales bacterium | reverse complement strand
GATTGATATTCTCTCCGCCGGATATAAATATATTATCTTTTCTACCTGATACTGTGAGATAGCCATTCTTATCAAGACTTCCCATATCCCCGGTATGAAACCAGCCATCATTATCAAGTAACTTATATTTCTCATTTCTTTTTATATAACCAGGAGACAAGGTTGTACCGCGGACAAGAATCTCATTGTCATCGGAAATTTTCAGCTCTCTATAATTTAATACCTGCCCTGATGTCTTTAATAATTCAACATCTGCATCTGAAGGGGTCGTAGTAACCTGCGAAGCCATCTCAGTCAGGCCATAAGATGTATAAATAGGTAATCCGGCCTTGAATGCTCTCTCAATCAGATTATGTGGAACTCTTCCTCCGCCGATTAAAAGAGCCTTGAGACTCTTTGAGATTTCTTTCAGAGCTTTTAAATTTAACATACGATACAACTGAGTCGGGACCATTGAACAGTGCGATATATCGTATCGAATAATTACCTCTTCTAAATTTTCCCCAGGATCAGGGATTACTGCAGTTGTACCTGCAAGCATAGTACGAAACAAAATCCCTAACCCACCCACATGAAAAAAAGGGAGCAAGGCTGCCCATCTGTCGCCTTGATGTAAGGGAATATTTTTATTGGAGCCTAAGGCGCTATAATAATGATTTCCCAAAGTATGAATAACACCTTTGGGGTGTCCGGTAGAACCGGATGTAAAAATTATCGTAGCCTCCTGCTCCAACGAAAGCGTTGATGCATATTCTTTTGGTTCTAATTTATCAATTTCGTTAAAAAAGGATTTCAAATTAATAATAGTAATATTGGATAATTTCATGTTTCGTGAAGATATCAAATGAGAACAGGATATTTGATTTAAAATTTCTGCTATAGAGATATCTGGCAATCTGAAATTTATTGGAACAGCAACCGCCCCGATCCGAATCAGAGCCATCAATAAAATGGGAATTTCAATTCTGTTTTCAGAAAGAATAGCTACCCGGTCATTTTTCTTAATATCATGATCAACGAACCATGGTATTGCCTTAGTAACCAATTCATTAAACTCAGAATAAGTAATCTCCCGATCAGAATTGATAAGTGCAATTGCTTTACCATTTTTTTCCGCATTCGTTTTGAGAGGGCAGACAATCTCAGACAAGGCTAATCTCCACGATACAAGAGCATTCCAAATTTAATTTTTGATTTGTAATTTCATTAAGATCAATCTGGCCGGATTTTATTTTAAATGAAGATTCCAATGTATCCTCCGCAAACCATGCAATTGTATCCAACCCGGCTGAAGCATCGAAGCCAGAGGCAAACTCAGCTAAAGCATTCAAACCTATACTTGACTCAAACGATGAACTAATCACCGTTTTCATTCCCAGGTTCTTCGCTTTATTGCTAAATTCGATCGTTTTTACAAATCCTATAATTGTCGGCTTCAATACCAGGGTTGTTACTCCCGGGATAAGTTCCATTGCCTTAGGAATAATTGCGGCAAGGCTTTCATCAAGGGCAATCGGTATTTTGAATTTTCCATTGTTTGAAAGCTGAAGTATTCACAGATAGTCTTTTACC
>CAYPUP010000483.1:0-1598 GCA_964413795.1 uncultured Ignavibacteriales bacterium | reverse complement strand
GGTCCGGCCATCGCAGCCGCAATTTTGTTTACATCCAGGAAAAATCCCGCTGCAACTATAGCAATCAATATTCCTGCAATTATCAAAACCTTATCAAAAATGGATTGGGGCTTTTCTGTTTGAGCGGCAACTATTCGGGTTATAACAGCATCAGAAAAACCGGGATTCAGGTTATAGCCGGTATCCTGCTTAAGGGCGTTATATAAGAGGCGATATGCTTCTAATTCCTGACGGCATTCTTTGCATCGTTTGAGATGGTCGTCGATAAATCCATTATTATTCGGGTTATTTATATCCAAATAATTCTGAAATTCCATATCGGTTAAATGTCTTACTGCCATAATTCCTCCAAATGGTATTTACCCATCAAATTATCCTTGAGCATTTTTCGTGCTCGGAAAAGATAGCTTTTAACAGTTCCCATTGGTTGATTGGTTATTTCGGCTATCTCTTCGTATGACATATCTTCGAGATGATATAACGCCAACAAAACTCCCATTCTTGGTGGAAGCAGGTTTATTTCATCCTGAACGCGCTGATTTAAATCTCTGGTTTCGGTGTAATCAACCGGAGAAATCGAATTATTCGAAAAATTGTCTATCATATTTTCATCATCACTGCTTATTACATCATCCAAAAGCGGAACTCTCATTTTTTCCATATAATTTAGACAGGTATTATGAGCGATTCTGGCAATCCAGGTTGATATTTTGCATTCATGCTGAAATCCGCTTATATTCTGGTAAACTTTCATGAAAACTTCCTGACAGAGATCCTCGCGATCATGATTATTGGCTACCATCCGAAAGACAACATGGCTGACCAGCTTTTGATATGACTCAATAAAGGTCTGCAAAGCAGCCTTATTTCCAGCCAGAATCTCTTTTATCAGTTGTCGTTCATCATTCATATAGTTCCTCAAATGCTAATATATACGACAGATCAGGTAAAAAGATGTTACAAATTTTACCTAATTTTTAATGCAACAATTCCATTGATAGGATGTCTGATATCACATGAACAAGATGAAACAAAAAAGGAGTCAATTATGATTACAGAAGGTGTATTTATTACAGCCATAGTTTTTGGGGCAGTATTTTTGACTATTAAATTAGTCCTGGACAATAGACTGCGCAATAAACTGATTGATAAAGGGATGGTTGATGAAAATTTGAAATTTCTCTATACCAGTACTGCTCAAATCCAGCGACTCTCTTCCTTAAAATGGGGAATAGTCCTGATTAGCCTTGGATTAGCCCTATCAATCAAATTTCTCTGGCCTGATGTGATTGACGAAGACGGAACTATTGGATTGATGTTCCTCTTTGCCGGGATTGGATTTATGATCTATTTTGCAGTTTCGCAGCAATTCATGAAAAATAATAAACAATAAATTATTGAAAAAATAATGATTTAAAACAAAAGGCTCCGTCTCATTCGCGGAGCCTTTCTTTATAAAAGCACATAACATACTACAAGTTAATCAGTTAAAATAATCACATAAAGCATTACATTTAATAATATTTGATTTCAAAACAAAAAAGTTTTTTCACCATCATTAACAATAAAGATTGACATAGTCCATTTAACTATTATAT
>CAYPUP010000482.1:0-1601 GCA_964413795.1 uncultured Ignavibacteriales bacterium | reverse complement strand
TTCGCGCACATTTCCCGGCCAGTTATATGATTCCAGTAGTTTGGCCGCAGATTTTGAAAGGGACATCTGTTCTTTCTTCAGGTCACGGCAGAACTTATTGATAAAATAATCAGCGAGCAGAGTTATATCATCAACCCTCTCTCTGAGAGGTGGAATCATCAAGGGAAATACTGAGAGACGATAGTATAAATCCTCGCGGAATCTTTTGGCTTTAATAAGATCCTGCATATTCATATTGGTGGCGGCAATCACCCGGACATCAACATCGATTTGCTTGTTGCCGCCGAGACGCTCGAAATTTTTCTGCTGTAATACTCTCAGCAGTTTAGCCTGAAGAGCAATATCCATATCCCCTATTTCATCTAAGAAAATAGTCCCGGTAGTGGCGATTTCAAATTTTCCCATCTTGCGCACGGCCCCGGTAAACGCTCCCGGTTCGGAACCGAAAAGTTCATTCTCAAGCAGGTTCTCCGGTATGGCCGCGCAGTTAATAGCTATATAGGGACCATCCTTGCGGAGAGAGAGGCTATGAATTGCCCGCCCGAATAATTCCTTACCGGTGCCGGAGTCGCCCTGAATTAAAACCGAGGCATCCGACTTGGCTACTTTTTCTACCAGTCCGAAAATCTCGCGCATCTTGTCATTTTTGCCAATGATATCAGAAAAACCCTTATGATCCATAAGTTCTTCCCGAAGCAAAGTATTCTCGGCGATCAGACGGCGGTTTTCGAGAGCCCGATTTATGAGAACACAAAGATGCTCGGTATCCAGTGGCTTGGTGATAAAATCATAAGCTCCTTTTTTCATAGCTTCGACAGCATCTTCGATTGTACCATAGGCAGTCATAACTATTACCGAGGTTTCATTATCATATTCTTTAACAGCACTGAGAACTTCGAATCCGTCAACTTCGGGCATCCGGAGATCGGTCAGAATGAGATCGTAGGATTTGTTGCGAACCAGATCCAATGCCCGTTTGCCGTCGATAGCAGAATCAACCCGGTATCCCTCTTCGGTCAGAGTCTCGGTCAGCATATTGCGCATGGAATCCTTGTCTTCGACCACAAGAATATTAGGCATATCCTCTCCTTAAGAGATTAGACTGTTTTTCCTACCTGTAAGTATCTCTAAGAAGTATCGGAGTAATCCCATTACTTTTATATATATAATGATAAATAAAGGGGCTTTTAGATCGGTTATTATCTACCTTGTTCAAACATTAAACACAAACAGGCACAGCCTGTTATTCTGCGAGGAATTGTATTTTATTGCGAGGGCAGGAATATGTCTACTTAATAAAAACCGTCTTTTTCTCCCCGCAGATATCGGCACGTAGTTTCAGGATCTCACCCGCTTTTTTGGTTGGAGTAAGTTTGTAGTATCCGGCATTTAATTTATGGGCCAGCAACGGTGTAATTGTACCATTGAAATCATTCTCAAGTTTTACATAGACAAAACAGATCGAATCCGGAATAGTAAACTCAAGCGATTTTATCCCGACTGCAGAAAAAGGATCATCAACATAAAAAGAATCAATACGGTCTGACCTGATCAGAGTAAACAGCGAATCGGACATGATAATTACCGGATCGACCCAGGCT
>CAYPUP010000481.1:0-1618 GCA_964413795.1 uncultured Ignavibacteriales bacterium | reverse complement strand
GATTTTTCAACGAACCGTTTGTACTTATTCCTGAATCGATCAAGGATACCGAAATTCTCTATTCATTTTTGGCTGCAAAGATATTTGCTCTTTGGTTTACGGTTCCTATTGAAGGAGGCGTTAGTGACGCACCTGAAGCACGAGCACTCTATATCGTACATGAAATCTTATATGAAGACTTTAATGATTATAACTATAAAATATTTCTTAAACTCCTGAATTGGTTAGAAATTATTGATGAAAATAAAAAAGTGCTAAATACCTCTATCCGTGATAAATTAGCCTGGCTGCAGGTAATGTCTTACCGGAATGAGAATAAAGGGAATTGGGAGCATTTCAGTATGTATATCCGGGGAAATAGATATTTACATTCTGCATTTGAAAATGGGTTTCAATATAATGAATTTAATTATGATAACAATAACCTATATCAAATTGGATTTGATCCTTTCGGGATGTCCGAATATGTAGCTACCTATGATCCCTCACTCGCTGATTTTTCCTGGGAGAAAATAGATTCCGGTTATAAAATCAATTGTACAATTTTAGGCGGTTATACCGGTATCCCGATTGATGTTGGTATAGTCACGATAAATGGCGATACCTTAATTGAGAGATTCAAATATAATGGGGTAAGGGAAAGAAATGGCTCTTATAGTTACGATAGTCCCGGTATTTATGAAAAGATAATGCCTTGTGAACCTATCGCCGTCATTCTGGATCCCAATTACTGCCTCCCGGATATTGACCGATCAAATAATTATGGATATTTTCGATTGACCAAATTCCATCCTCATGCAGAAAAAGCCATTTTCCCCGGTTACTATAGATAGGTCACCATTTTATACCAATATATGAATTTAATCACGATATTCAGTTCAAATTATTAGCCGTATTACCGATAAAAAATAAATAAGGCGGCATTTCTGTTTTTTCCTTAAATGCTGACCAAAATTAAAACCTCTGTCGGGATTGTACAAATACTTATGGCGCCTTCTTCCAACACCAAAAGTGATACTGTCAAGCGATGTGCGGTATGCAAAATTGATCTTAAAGGAAGATTCGTATATATCGATGATGAAGTGGAGAAGCTGTTTGATATTCCCAGAGAAGATCTTTTCGGCAAACCAATCCAGGATTTTATATGCAGCAATTCTCGCCAGGTAATTGAACATCTTTTCAGCCAGCGCAATAGCTACGAAACCTGTTATGATACGATTATTCTCAATATCAAAAACAGCAATAATATGATGACCAAAGTTTCTGCCGTTGCTTCTTTAAACCTCGTTTCAGGCAACCCGGTTAACTATATTTTGATTTTTACCTCACTGGGTGAAGAGTTAAGTGGTCAGAGCAAATTGATTGTCAATAATGAATATGACGATAAAATTAAAGCATTACTTCAAGTAAATGAAAATGCCGACATCAAGGAAAATCTTGAGCATATCCATAAATTTACTTATGTCAAACAGATCTGCCTCTATTTTATAAACGGAGAAAAGCTGGAGCCGCGATACTTTTTGGATCGTGATAATCAGGATTTTTCACCTTCAATTATATCAGAACCGGGGCAATTGCACTTTCAGGTTGTTTCAACTGGGGAGCCTTATGATTTTAC
>CAYPUP010000480.1:0-1619 GCA_964413795.1 uncultured Ignavibacteriales bacterium | reverse complement strand
TCGGAACAGAGTCATACTGGATATAAGGAATCTCTTGTCGATCAGATGAGTGAGAAGATAAGAGATACTGGTAGATCATACAATGCTGTTGATACCGGTAAAATCGTAAGAATAAGTATTAATGCCAGGAATCATGATCCATTGCAGTGGTTGTCTGCTCAAAAGATATATCCTTCAGTTTATTGGTCCGACCGCTTAAATCAATTTGAGACCGCCGGTGTGGGGGTTACTGTCAGTAGTAATAATATATATGATCTAAAAATCAATAATTTTCAAAATAATGTCCGCTTCTTTGGGGGATTCAGATTTGATAAATCTTTAGTAAAGGGAAGTCCCTGGTATAGAATGAATCGGGCTATATTCGTTTTACCGAGGTTTGAGTTGACCAGGACAAATGCGGGAAATGAATTTGTTTGTAATCTGAATTTTCCCGATGATCTGGATAAAATTAATGAAATAGAAGATCAGTTAAACGGCCTGCAATTTGATAATAAAGAGAATGATATTACTATTCCGGAATTATTGAATCGAACTGATAAGCCTGACAAGGAAGAGTGGAAATTAAATATACAAAAAATTCTTGATTTGATAGCGGCTGGCAAGGTTGAGAAACTTGTTTCAGCTCGTGAATCAGTATTAGAGTTTTCAGAAAATCTTGATCCAATCGGTATCCTGCAGAACTTAGAGAAATCCACTCCCGGCTGTTTCCATTTCTGCTTCCAGCCGGAAAAGGGTTATGCTTTTATCGGAGCCTCGCCGGAAAGATTGTATTATCGCAAGAAAAATCAAATAATAAGCGAAGCTTTGGCTGGGACTCGCGCCAGAGGGAATACCGCTTATGATGATTACCGGTTGGGAAATGAGCTTTTAAATTCCGAAAAAGATATCCGGGAGCAAAGTTATGTATCTAAGTCTATAATGAAAAATCTTGATCAGCTTTGCTGTAAGCTGAGTGTCGATAAAGAAACTATTTTAATGAAACTGACGAGAGTCCAGCATCTGATGACCGGTATAGAAGGGAAGCTTATCGAGGGGACTACAGATCAGGAAATTCTTGAAAGTCTGCATCCGACTCCCGCAGTCGGCGGGTATCCTCAGGAAAAGGCAATTGATTTAATTTCTGAAATAGAGCCATTTGACCGGGGCTGGTATACCGGACCGGTTGGTTGGATAAGCAAAGATGAAGCCGATTTTGCGGTTGCCATTCGTTCAGGTCTGATTGTTAAAAACAAATTACATCTTTATGCCGGGGCCGGGATTGTAAAAGGGTCTGATCCTGACAATGAATGGAATGAGATCGAAAGCAAGATTGCCACGTTCATGAAGATATTATCCTGAATTCCGAAAGTAATTTATGAATACGATGTATTCGCATATTAATTTTCTCTGGACACAACTTCTGGTTGAAGAACTAATTCGTAATGGTATAAATCAGTTTTTTATTTCCCCCGGGTCACGTTCCACGCCATTGACTCTTGCTGCCGCTTATAATACAAAAGCACAATGCACTGTGCACTTCGATGAACGGGGAGCAGGGTTTGCCGCTTTGGGATTTGGACAGGCAACAGGCAAGCCGGGGGTGTTGATTTGTACTTCGGGAACCGCCGCGGCCAATTATT
>CAYPUP010000479.1:0-1625 GCA_964413795.1 uncultured Ignavibacteriales bacterium | reverse complement strand
CTTCAGTAAAACTGCTGTTATCAATTTTATGGCAGCTGGCGCATAAATCCTGCATGTTTGATTTTAACAAATGCTTATGGTCGCTCCCATGATATTCATGACACGAACCGCAACCGTTTTCAAGCGGTTCGTGCTTATGCTGCCGATTAAACTCTTCTGAATTGTGGCAAGTAAAACACAATTCTGACTCTTTGGCTTTGAGGATGCCCGGCTTTTCTCCACTGTGCGGGTCATGGCAGGCAGTACATTTATCTTTGGACGCAGGTTGATGGACAAAATTTCGTTCCATTTCCGCTTTAGTGGATTCGTGGCATTCATAGCACAATTCCGAACCGGTTTTCTTAAGGCGGAGCATGCCTACCATGCCATGCGGTTTATGGCAGGATAAACATTCCTGTTTGGCAAAAGGTTCATGTTCCTGGCTGCCGGTAAATTCAGATCCTTTGTGGCAGTCAAGGCAGTTGCTTTTTTTCTCGAACCGTTTTCCCTTTTTAATTTGTGCTGAAACATCAACAGCCCCAACTGAAATTATAAGCATTGCTAATAATAATCCAATAAATCCGGGTAATTTCCAATTGGTTCTAATCATTCGCTGCCCCATTTTTTCATATCCATCTAACCAGCCTATTGAACTTCATAATTATTCGGAAAAATAATTTTCCAAAACTTCATCGTTATATTTAATATCAGAATTACTTCTCAAAATATCCAGTGTTTCATCGAGTAATTCATTAAACTTTCTCTGGAACATAACTTCTCTGATTTTCATTTCCACTTCATCCAGAGGAAGAACATCGCCAGGTCGGGTCGCCTTGACATTAAAAATAATAAATCCTTCGGCAGTCGGAAAAGCCCGGGTCGATTGACCGACTTTTAGCTGCGCTATCTCATTGCTGTATTTATCCGGGAAGGATTCCAGAGTAATCCATTCTTTCAGGGTTTTATCGGAATCATAATCTTTGTTATATTGCCGAGCCAGGAAATCAAAGTTGCTTCCGTCATTTAACTGGCTCTCAACTAATTCTGACGTTTCTTCATCGACTAAATTAATTTGTCCCAGCCGATATTCAGTCGGACGGCGAAAATTTTCCTTATTCTCCTGATAATATTCTTCAAATTCAGCCTTATTAAAGACTATCTTAGGTACAATCGTCTCTTTCAGGTAATTATCAACCAGAAGACTATCCAAAACTTTGTCAGTGGCTTTTAAAACTCTTGAATCAGAAAAATAATTTTCAGCTTTAACGACAGCAGATAAAATCAGGTCTTCCCTGGACTCCTTAACAACATCGTCAAACACTTCGCCGACTGTTTTACTACTTATGGTCATCGAGCTATGCGATAATTTTCTCCTTAAATCTCCATCAGTAACAATTCTTCCGTCAACAGAAGTCAAAACCGGTAATTGAGCATCCTTAAGAAAATCTTTGCCATGAATTAAAACCGTATCAGCTATAATATCCGCAATTGCCATGGAATCGATCTGCACCGGATAAATATTTTCAAGGCTGTCTATGAATTTATCCCATTGGACTTTCTGCTGCATGCGAGCCAGGGTAGCAGTAATTCCTTTTCTGAATTTTTCCAGGTATGCTGCAGTATCCGGAGGGAGTTTTGATTCCACC
>CAYPUP010000478.1:0-1625 GCA_964413795.1 uncultured Ignavibacteriales bacterium | reverse complement strand
TGTAAATTCAAATGATTGTGCCGCTGCAATTGATTATGCCGCTATGATGGGGGCTAATGTTATTAATGCCAGCTGGGGTGGGGCTGCTGTAAATGCTATTGCGGCGGCAAATGCTATGGCAGATGGAGTTACATTCTGTCATGCTGCAGGTAATGATAATTCTTCTTCTTCTGATGAGTTGGATCAATTGTCGGGTATGATTTCCGTAGCTTCGGTTGGACCATATTCGGATGTGAAATCAGATTTTTCAAATTATGGCTACTGGGTTGATGTATCTGCCCCGGGATCAAGCATACTATCTACCTATTCTACTCAATCATATGCTCCAACAACAGCTACTCTATGGGGAACATCGATGGCGTCACCTATGGTTGCCGGGTTGGCTCTCCTGATAAGATCAATGATGCCCTCACTTACGAAGAGCCAGGTCGATTCATTGATATTATCGACTACTGATGATATCTATAGTGTAAATAACCCGATTTATAATCTAATGCTCGGAAGTGGCCGTATCAATGCTTTTACTGCTCTATCAGCTTTAGCAAATGCTAAATTTACTTCTGATATATATTCTGGAAATGTCCCGCTTACTGTTAATTTTACCGACCAATCACCTAATTCTCCTGTTGGCTGGGAATGGAATTTTGGCAACGGTGATGGATCTACTATTCAAAATCCTCAATATACTTACACCCAGCCGGGTGTTTTTGATGTTTCATTAATTATTGATGAAAACAACCCGCTTGGATTTGGCGAGGAACATCTGAGAAATTATATGTGGGTTCGGGCTGATACAATGTCAATGGATTCAACTGAATTTGGTTCCGGTGAAAGCGTTGCTATTCCGGTCTATCTGAACAATACAACCTCAATCAGCAATATGGTTTTTGCTTTCAAACTGGATAATCATGGTGGGACAATTGATTTTGATTCTATTTCCACAGTTGGTTTGCGTACCGAATATTTTGACGAAGTTACCCAAATTGCATCGGACGGCTTTGTTGAAAAGTACGCCTGGCGTTTACGCAGTGACCTTGGAACAGGAAGCAATTGGCTGCAACCGGATACCGGAGCGGTTTTCAAAATCTACCTTTCCTCGAGCACTTATGCCCCTGCAGGACAATTGGTTACTATTGATACTGCGACTGTCAGCGGCAACAAATCCTCAATAACTACCCGTTGGGGAACTTATTGGCCGGTTTTCCATGTTGGTAAAGTTAATATTTCACCCTGCCAGCATGGCGATGCCAATTGCAGTGGGAACATTCTGGTGGATGACCTGACATTACTGGTAAATTACCTCTTTAAAGGAGGCCCAGCGCCTGATCTTACCGGAGGCGATGCCAATTGCAATGGCAATATTCTGGTTGATGATTTAGTTTTACTGGTTAATTACTTGTTTAAAGGGGGCACAGCTCCAGGATGTTAGATTTGGATTGATATAAGCATTTCTTAAACGGCGTATAAAATACGCCGTTTTTTTATTAATCAAAATTGAGATTTATACGTTTTTATATTGACGGAAGAGTGAATAATTGGTATCATCTTATGGGAATAAATGTGTATAATAATGTGATATGCATTAACTATAGATAAAATAAAGTTGGGAGGTGAGACTCTGATAA
>CAYPUP010000477.1:0-1629 GCA_964413795.1 uncultured Ignavibacteriales bacterium | reverse complement strand
CCATGGAACCTTTTGCCCCCATAACTTCTTGATCGGGAGTATATCCGAAAGGCGTACCGCATTTTTCTTGTTCCCAGTAATCCCGTAATTTATTATCAGCGAGACGCCTTAACGCCTCCTCTATCCTTGATTGATTTGATGGGTATGCTGAAAAAAAATCTTTCCAGTACCCAACAACCTTCCATTCGTCGTCTGCTCTCTGCTTAAGATACTGAAGAGCTTTTTCTAGATCAAAACCAGCAGAGCTTAATAATGAAATACCGAAATTATCAGCCAATCTCTCATTTTGCCGAGATTGTCTATTGTTAAGATACTCTATGGAATGGTTGACAAAAATCGAAATTCCCTCATGGACTATTTCACCTACTTTTGCGCCGGCCTGACATGATGCAATTGTAAAAAGTACACTTCCTATAATACAGCCTCCTCCTGTGTATAAAGCGCCGCCTTCTAATTCCCATTCTGATTCATTAAAAGTTATCTTTATAGACTCAATATCATCTATTGAATGGTATATTTCATGACTCAATAAAAAAGCGATTTGATCCTCTGGCAGGCTGGCATATCTGTAATCAAAAAGTATAAATCCTCCAAAAAATGAACCAGTAGGATGTTTTTTTCCTTCCTCCCCCATCTTTACAATTGTAAGTTCCCATCCGCCATATTCTTTCCAACTTATTGTCCTGTTATGCTTTATTTTTTCTGTAGCATCAGCAACGCTTATAAGTTTTTCCCAAACTCTTTGGGGTTCTGGATATCGGTCTTTCTGAATGATTGTATATCCCTCCCCTTTGATAAATTTATCTCTTGCTTGTCTTCCTAAATTAACCTCATCTTGAGGGGATAAAGATGCCAAACTAGGAGGTTGTATTTTGGGCGATAATTCAGCTAGAGCATTAACGGTAATGCTGACAGTCGCTTCCGCCGAAGGCCAGGCAGTTCCCCGCTCAACATGAACTTTGGCAGTATAGGTGCCGGGCGATGAATAGCTACAGGAACTGATGGTGTAAGGGTCCGTATTATTCACCACATTTACCTCGTAATCGCCATTATTGGTACAATCAAATTGATAGTGAATAGTCCCCTGGGCGGTGCCTGAAACATCGGCGGTCAGAGAGACATTTTGGCCGGCGGTAATAGAATATTGGCTGGCTGACAGAGAAACATATAGCGTTTGCGTCGCAGGAGTAGCCGGAGGGAGTATCTCCGTATCACAAACATTCGCGGGGATTACAACTGTCACCGTATTTGAATTAATATAACCAGCCGCATTCTTTGCTTGCACATAATAACTATAGCTTTGCCCGGCAATTACATTGGTGCTGTTATAAAAAGTGCGATCAGTTCCTAAAACATTGGTATAGGGACTGTTATTACGATACACCGTATAGGAAGTCGCCCCAACGGATGCTGTCCAGTTTAATCTAACTGCCGGACCCGCGGGGAAATTACTATCGCATACAGGATTCTCGTAGGATAAAATAAAGGAGGGTGGCGAAGTGATTATAGGAGATGAGGATGGTGGCGCACTCACGGTCACATAGTCGTTGAGCCAGCCAGCGTAGCCAAGAGAATTTACTTTACCGGATTCTTGCCAGACGCCGAATACCACGTCCCAATTGCCTTCCG
>CAYPUP010000476.1:0-1638 GCA_964413795.1 uncultured Ignavibacteriales bacterium | reverse complement strand
CCTTAGGTCGGACTAATAGTAAGGGTGAAATCGGGTTTAATCTTGATGCTGACAGTTTTATAGTTATTACAACCGCTCCCGGTTATATCTTCGATTCAAATGATACTGTTTTTATAACCGGTACAGGTATAGATACCGTTCTGGGATATGCCTTTGATATTGATCCTCCAGCAAGTTCCGATGTATGCCGAGTTTGGGGTTACCTCTATAATTTTCAGGGTCATCCACAAAGCGGAGCAACGGTAGCGGCTTTTTTACCCGGGGGGATAGTAAAATATAATGAAATTATAATCTCACCATTTGCAATTGCTACGGTTACCAACAGTTTCGGACAGTTTTATCTGGATCTGATTCCCTCGGAAAAACTTGATCCGTCCGACTCAAAATATGAAATAAGCATCGGACTTAGTGACGGCACCATTCTTCGCCAGCGTCTGCTGGTTCCAAATCAGCCCCTTTGGCGGCTGACATGGTAATAAGTTTATTTAATCTATAACCTGTAAGGAGGAATTATGGAGTTTCTTTTTGGCAATGCCGGTTCGATAGCCGGGCTGGTTGGATCGGTTGCGGTAATGTTTGCCGGTTTTGTGGCTAATAAATATATTATTCCATTTTTGAAGATCGGGAAAAGGGAAAGATATGCTTCATTGATAACCACTCTGGCGGATGAAATTACCGATGAGCTTTGTGCAAAATATCCTGATAAGGAGTGGCTAAATTATCTGGATCAGGCGGTTAACAAATTAAAAGAGCTTTGTGAAATTTCGGATGAAGTTGCCCTTCGGGCAATGCAGGCAGCCTTCTCCCGCAGTAAAGACAAGTAATAAAAAATAAGGGCGATACTTCTGGTATCGCCCTCGGCGTATTCAATGCTTCATTTATAATTAATAACATGGAGCCGGAGTTAAGCCCCCTCCGAACAGGTAATTCATGTAATATACAACATCAGTAACATTAACAGTCCCGTCGCAATTTGCATCGGAACGGGCATTCCCGCCGATTAAATCTATATCCCCATAAACTATATATTGTATCAGCCTATCCAGATCAAGAATATCGGTACTGCTGTCATTATTATAATCTCCCTGTTTGTATTCATTTAAGCAGGAATAATTCAGCAATACATTTGAATAGCTTTTTATACCGACAGCATCATTGGCGAGAGTATGGAAATAATACCATTCACCGTCATTCATGCCAGCGGGGGTCCAGGTTAATGACCAGCCATCATTGCCGTTAACGTCAGCGCCAAATGATGTCCTTGTTACGGACCAGTCCTTGAAGTGGAGCGAGATCATCAGATCTACTTTATGCCAGGTGCCGTTCAAGTACAGGCTCCAGTTGCCGCTGAAATATCTCATCGTGACTTCCTGTTTTGATCCGGTAAGGGGATTGGAGATTCTGACAATATAACTGCCATCCCCCTGATTCCACCTTGTAAATCCGTCGACTCCTACCCAGAACCCGGGCGTGCCGCCTATACCAAGAACTACTGCCCTCTGCTCGTTTTCCACCCAATTGCGGAGGCTATAATAATCAGGTCTGCGCATGTAATCGAGATAGTAATCAACACCCCGGCTGTCCAGATAAGCTTTCCATCCGTTAAACATATCATCATCGTATGTCCCGTTGTTGGCA
>CAYPUP010000475.1:0-1639 GCA_964413795.1 uncultured Ignavibacteriales bacterium | reverse complement strand
GTAATCGTTTTCCAGACTTTTATCAGACCTGAGATGAATGCTTTTTTGACTATCGATGAAATTCATCATCCACTGATGGATAAGGAACTGAAGACCTATTTTACCAATATTACCGACCATCTGAAAAAGATCTGGGACCGCTTGGAAGACATCAACGAGCTTTCAGACAACCTGTCCTCGAATTTTGAAAGCTATGTATCATATAAAACGAATGAGACCATAAAAGTGCTTACAGTTTTTTCTGTTATTCTTCTACCTCTCACCCTGCTTTCTGGAATATATGGCATGAATTTAGCTCATTTGCCATTCGCCAATCATCCGCTGGCCATTTTTATAATCGGCCTTTTTATGTTCAGTATAGTCACCAGCATGCTAATTTTCTTCAAAATAAAAAATTGGGTCTAATGGAGGTGTGCCCCTCTTTGGTAACAAGTCAAACTCTTCCCCCGCGGAATACCCTTAATTGAGGCGGGTATCTTCTGACAGGAGCACCGTAAATTTCAACAACTGCATTTCTTGGATCAATTCTTGTTTCTGGAAGATCATCTGATAAATCAGGAGCAAGGAACATTTGATTATCACCATCCCACGTGGCTGGAGTACCTGTAGCTAAATAGCATTCATGAATTTCCAATAAATCACCCATGGTGAAATCGGAATCGCCAAAATCGTTCAATTGCTCTTTTCCGGCTGCTCCATACTGTTCAACGCTACGGTGAATATCCATATGAATTCTCCCTATTTATTACCATACTATTATACTCCTTTTTTCCAATTTACCCAAAATAAGTATCCTATATAAATCGTGAAAACTTTACTACAGGTTAGTATGTGGATAAATTATCCACGCCCTATAATAATTAAACGGCTCCCCCCTTCTATTATTAATACCGATATTAATAACAATCTATACAAATTAGCCAAAAACATATTAAACTAGAATCAACATAAGATATGAATATCTGCCGAGGAAAAATAATAATTTTGATCTTTTTCTTTCTGCTATCCTACCTTTTTCTCAAGGCTAAGCCTGCCTATGCTGTCAGGGAACATCCTTATCTCTTTTTCACCACAAGTGAAATCGGAAACATCCAAAACAGAGTAAACCAGGGCGGGCCAGTGAAGCTTGCTTTTGACAAAATGGCCAATACCTCCTGGGGCGATCAAACTCCTCCATATTACTGGGTCAGGGATATTATCGAAAACAGTTTTCATTTCCGCATAGGCGGTAATGCCAATTCCAAACAGTCAGCCATCTCTTCTTTTGTCAGATACACCACCGAACCCGACCGATTCGATTTCCAGCTGGATCTCCAGGGTAAAAATTATGGCGTTGCCATACCCTGCAGCAGCATTGCTTTGGGTTATGATTTCCTTTATCCTGATTTATCCGACAGGCAGAAATCTGATGCCAGATCAGTACTGATTGACTGGGGTAACGGACTTTACGAAAGATACAAAAATACCCCCTATGAAGCCGATCATAATTCTAATACCGGATCTATCGGTTGTTTGGGACTTATTGGTTTGACTTTGGAAGATGAATACAGCCAAGCTCAAACTTGGGTAAACTTCACTAAATCCGCACTTACGAACTTTTATTTCAATAGTTCCTACAACACCGGAGGTGAATACGTCG
>CAYPUP010000474.1:0-1643 GCA_964413795.1 uncultured Ignavibacteriales bacterium | reverse complement strand
GTTTTATCTCCCTGCATGTTTGCCGACATACCAACTGTCCGAAATTCACGCCCATCAACAACTACCCATGAATTACAACGCTGGTTAGTAGTATAGGAGATGAGAACGCTGTGGTGATCCACCAGATTTATAAAGGGCCCTTCGATGAGAGTGAGTGCCGGCATTATTTGTTCGTTTATTTTAACACGAATGGTTCCTTCGTACAACAACCGTCCATATTGATCGGCGATTCGGTAGGCAAGTTTTATGTTTTGAGCCGTAACCGTTGTGGCTGTGCCAAAAAATGATGATAAATCAAGATTGGCTGTGCCAGCAATAATTCGGGTGCTTTTAGAAAACGAAGGAAACGAAAACTTCACCCGCTCATCGGGAAATAAACCAAAATAAATGTTTCCATAAAAGTCCTTGTTTTTAAAATCGAAGGACAAACCATTTTGCGTTCCTTTTGGTTCAACCATGAGGTGATCTGAAATATAAAATGAAGAATCGGCTTTCATCCGGCTGGTATCTCCCGCAGTAACCGGGAGAAAGTACAACTGTCCGTTTTTGTCAGGTAGGATGCCCGAATAAACTGATGGAACCAACTGATTTAACCCGAAAGACTGTGCTGTAATTCCAATTGGAAACCCAAACAAAGAAATAAACATGCTGAGGGAAATAATTTTATACATGGATACTTGGGTTTAAAGACAATCAAATATACATAAATAGTGCAATCCATGAGCAGGGCAGCAATTTTACATCGACATTACTGTATATTATCCGATTGTGTTATGTTTGTACCCGCAAATACATTTCTTTATAATTCGACTTTTTTTAAAGAAATGATCATCAAAATAAAATGATTAACATGCTAAATCCGATTAAAAAGACCTCCGCTCTGGTAATTGTATTTGCCTGTTTAAAAAAAACGGTACATTTGCCAAAATTTTCCAAATGTTATTCTATTACCCTAGAAATTAATCATTCATGAAGAATTCATTTTTAACCAAGTTCAGATCACTCATCTGGATAGCGTTGCTGACTTTTCTGGTTACCTCTTGCATCCCGCAAAAGAAGATGCTTTACCTCCAAGTTCAGGATGAAACAGACACCCTGTCATCCTTTAACAATGAACGTAAAATAGACTACCGCATTCAACCAGGCGATAACCTGTATATCAGGGTGGTTACGCTGGATGAACAAACAACATTGTTGCTTAATCCTTTATCCGGAGGTAGTTCAAATTATATTGGTCAATCAGATGCTTCTATTTACCTGACCAGTTATACTGTTAGCGAGGAAGGCAATCTGGATTTTCCAATGACCGGGGAGGTTTTTGTGAAAAACATGAGCATTGATGAAGTAAAAACGACTATCCAGGAAAAACTCAAGGTTTTCCTAAAGGAATTTGTGGTGATTGTTAAACTGGTAAACTACAATATTACCTTGCTTGGCGAGGTGAGCAGGCCCGGGCAGTACAAAGTATATCAGGACAATATCAACTTGTTTGAAGCAGTCTCCATGTCGGGCGACCTGACCGATTATGCCAACCGCAATAAAATAGCCATTATCCGGCAAAACAAAACCGGATCAGAAGTGGTGTATGTGGATTTGACCAAACGCGACATCTTGCTTTCTGATCATTATTACCTAAAACCCAA
>CAYPUP010000473.1:0-1643 GCA_964413795.1 uncultured Ignavibacteriales bacterium | reverse complement strand
AGGGTTTTTAATTATCAAAAAAGCTCAATTTTCCAAAATAAAATCTACTTTATAGGTCACCCATACTTTAATAGGCCGACCGTTTTGTATTCCCGGTTTGAACTTGTTTTTGTAAGCAGCTTCGATAGCTGCTTCATCAAGCGATTCAGTTCCAGAAGATTTTCCAATCTGGGCTTTGAGCACAGATCCGTTTTCATCAACCAGCGCTTTGACAAAAACACGGCCGGTTATACCAGCCTGTTCAGCCAGACGCGGATAAGTCGGCTTGTGTTCATAAATCATCTCGGGATAAATCTCAACTGGAACAAATTCATCAGGCGCCGGCATATAATCGTCATCCTGAATATCAACAACAATATCGCCGCCACCGCCATCACCGGCAGTAATATCAGGAGCGACAATATCAGCCAGTTCTTCTTTGGTAGCCAGAACCACATCATCGTCCATAACTTCATCATCAGCTACCGGCTTTGGAATACCGACTTTAGGAGCCGCCACATTGGGCTGAGCAACCTGGAGCTGAGGTTTGGCTTTGGCGATCGTCGGTGGTGGTCCTAAATCGGCAACTGTTTTAATCACAACCGAGGGAGCTTCAATAATGCTATCATCAGGTAAAGTGGCAATAATCCAGAATATTGAGAGAATTAAAAGAACAAATCCCAAAGTACTCAGAGTACCAATCATAAAATTACGCTGGTATTTTGCTTTTAATTCATATGCTCCATAAGCGCTATACAGGGCGCTGCTTTGTACTTCCATTATGGCTGCCCTCCCCCCATTGAAACTGCAGCCCGGGCCGCTTCAATAATTTTATCATCACGAGGGTTCCATTCACCAATAGCATATCTATATGAGAACTTTTCTTCTTTTGTCAGGTCTTTAACATCTTTATGCAGACGTTCAGCCGTATATTGATTCCATGATCTTTCTATAAGATCAATTTCATCAAGGATATTAACCATATCTGCATAGTTGGCTTCACGATGAATCAAAACCAAAGTGTTTAATTTGCTATTTTGCTGATTCTGTTCCTTCAGCAGCCCCCGTAAAGTATCATTATACAACTGATAAGCTACAGTATCGGGGCGATTCGGATCAGGCGGCAATAACAGAGGAAGATTGTCAGGAGTAGGTGTTTTTAAATTCCACCAATAAAATCCCTCCTCACTGACTCTAATAGTAAGAAGATTTGATTCTTTTACTTCAATCACTTCGTCCTTTTGATCAGCAGGAGGCAAGTTAATTTCCATCGCCTGCGGCATAGCAAATACGGTCGAGACCATATAGAAAATTAAAAGAAGAAAAGCGATATCCACCATCGGAGTCATATCAATACGAACTGATATTCTTCGCTTTGGTCGCCGTAAACCTTTTTTCCCGCCTTTTTTCTGGCGTTCTACAACTTCACCGGCCATGGATTACTATCACTCTCCTCTCGGAATAGCGTTATACATTACTTCATCAAGCCTTGTCTGTTTCCTGATCGGTAATAATCAGGAATCGTTCCAGATGGTTTTCCTGCATGGAAGACATTACATCATCCATAATTCCAAACGATGCCCGTCTGTCGGCCTTGATTACAATCAAAGCTCGGATATTTTTGGCGCGAGCTTTATTTATTTCGGCCGAGACATTATACTTAT
>CAYPUP010000472.1:0-1660 GCA_964413795.1 uncultured Ignavibacteriales bacterium | reverse complement strand
CACCTTATTTCAAAAGAAGTAAGATGTTAGTCAATTTTGTAATCCCCGGAGATTCAATTCATATCAGACAAATTTTTACCGATTCACTTAAGGTTGAGTATTCATATGTTCCAAAAATCAGTGGATTATTTCCTTTTGCAGGTGTAATAGAAGAAGTTGAAGATAAAGGATATATTAATGATTCATCAGATGTTCGAAGAATGTACTTTTATAAAAACTATTATGTTGAGAAGCCCCCTCACTAGTCCTCCTTTGAGCGCAGCGGTAACGAGCCTGCCTGCCGGGCAGGGATGCTAAAGTCAGCTAAAAATGTCATAAACCAACATTTAAACAGAAAACCTTAATTACAAGACAAACCGGAAAAGAAAATGTAAAAAATTATGAAAAAACATAGAAGTACAGTAAAAAAGCAATAACCAAATAGCGTCAGATAGCGAAGTATAGAAAAACAGTAATCAATAAAATCAAATAAACAAAAAATGATGAAACGAATCAGTACAATTTTTTTAAGTTTTGTACTTTTGTCCTCCGTTTACGGACAAATTGGGGATGGGATCAAAACCTTTAAGGATGATTTTTCAGGAATAGAAATTACTCACCTTTCTTCCCAAATTCAGAAAACAAGTCAAGCTGCGAAAAACAACCAGTATGAAAATCCACTATTTCAGGATTTGCGGGAATATACGCTTGATTCTGTTGTAATGGAGGGTTACAGCCCGGATGGCAGCCATTCTCCGGCAGTTAAAATTGAGTATAAGTACAACAGCGATGGGAAGTCGACCACGATATTGGATTACCATTGGGATGCTGGTGCTTGGCAGGTCAATTCCAAAACTGAATACACTTATTTTGACGGGAACAATCACATGCTGGTTTCAGATTATGATTGGTATGATTCTATTTGGAATATTTTTACCAAATCTGACTATTACTTTGACAACCAAAACAATGAAACACTGTGTATTGACAGCATATATAGCTACCTCCATAATCGTTGGATGATAGCGCAAAAGATAGAAAAGGAATATGATGCAAACGGAAACAATGTTTTGTATCATTCTATCAGTTATCAAAACGATCAGGTTAAGTCGCAACTGGAATACCAATACAGTTACGATGATTTGAGCAGACTGATATTGGCCATCGTTTCCCAGGCGTATTTAAATCCAAACGAATTGAAACCTACTTTTAAGCTTGAGTACAGCTATGATTTAAATGATAATCAAACCAATATCATGATCTCCTCCTGGCAGGCTGATTCAAGTGATTGGGTTCCTATTCGGAAAGAAGACTACATTTATAATAGTTCCGGCCATGTTATTTCGGAAATTACCAGTAATTACCTTAGCTACTCAGACGATTGGGAATATCAGGGTAAATACGATTATACCTATGATGCGAATAATAATCCGGATGTTGGATTATCCTATTATTGGGACAACTATTACAATCAATGGGGAATTGAAAGCAAGAAAGAACATTCGTATGACGGCACCAAAACCATTACTGATGTCAATGTTCCTTCGATGGATGTTTATGAGCAGGACTATCCGGAATATATCGTAAATGCTCCCGTTCATTACATTTACTCAGAAGTTGGTATCGGTGATTTAGAAACAGTTTATGCCAGCACGTATTTCTATTCAGAAACAAACCTGGA
>CAYPUP010000471.1:0-1668 GCA_964413795.1 uncultured Ignavibacteriales bacterium | reverse complement strand
GCCCTAACACTCCAATAATACTGAGTGTTATAATCCAAAACAGCATCTGATAAAAAGACTAAACTATTAATCGCCCCGCGCCATATTGAACGGATTGATGAACTCAAGCAAATCTGCCTTGATGAAAACATTGCCTATTCCATCCATGGCCATGACAGTCAAAAGGCATCAATAATTCTTGTGGATAAGATGGGAATTCTTAACGATCTTTACCTGATGGCTGATCTTGCTTTTGTAGGTGGAACCATGGTGGATATCGGCGGGCATAATATTCTGGAGCCGGTCTGGGCTGGCACGCCGGTTCTTTTTGGTCCATTTTTAAGTAATGTACTTGAGGCGTCTGATTATATTTTGCAAAATAATTATGGCGCTAAAATTTCATCGGCTGAAGAGATTTATGAAATAGCATCAAAAATGAAAAGTGGCGAAACCGCATTTAAAATGAAATCATGTAATGATTTATCATGTTCACCGACAGCTATTGCAGGTGAATATATTCTGGGCAGGCTTAAAAATGTTTGAGGCACTCTGGAAAAAATTCCTGCGCCGTAAAGGGCTTTCATTGTGGATTCTTGCCGTACCGGTATTGTGGTTTGTATCGCTTATTTACCGATTAATTGCCAGCCTGAATCTAAAATTGAAGAGCCATCCCGTAAACGTTGGAAAACCAGTCATTTCAATAGGGAATATTACCGTCGGAGGAACCGGAAAGACACCTATGGTAGAGCTGCTGGCATCAAGATTAATGGATGAAGAAATAAGAGTAGGGATTGTCTCTTCCGGTTATGGCCGCCGGGTAGAAATCTCATTTGTTGAACCGGGTTACAAAGTACAAAACCTGGCTGTTGAAGTCGCCGGTGATGAAGTTAAATATTTAGCCACAAAACTTCCAGATGCGATTTTCTCTGTCTCTTCCCAAAAAGTTGAGGCGGCACAAAAACTGGCTTTAGAAAAAGATGTCGATTTGATAATTGTCGATGACGGCTTCCAGCATCACACTTTAGCCAGAGATCTTGATATTGTAACTTATGATGCTGCCGTTGATGAAAAAGAATTAAAGTGGTTCCCTCTTGGAAAATTGCGCGAATCGCTCAAAGCTATCAAGCGAGCTGATGTCATTTTAATTACCCGGGCCGGATTTGCCAAAGACATTACCTATATCAGAAACAAGCTGAGTTCTATCAATCCTGAGGCTGAAATTTATCAAGCCCAGTTCCAGGCTACTGAATTAATTGGCCATGACCGGAATCTTCCGGCCAAATATCTCGAAGATAAATCAGTTTTTATGTTTGCTGGAATAGGCAATTTCAGGCCATTTGAAAGGCAGGTGTTTGCTCTTTCATCTGATCTTGACTTTGCTCTGGAACTATCCGATCATCAGGAATACAACGAAAAAGTCCTTTCCGAAATCAAAGAATTGATTGATAAATACGATTCCGATGTTATTATTACTACCGGCAAGGATTGGACGAAAATTGAAAATTTTGATTTTGAACGAGATATTTATTACCTTCAACAAACAATTGACCTGGACCCTGGCGAGGAAAAATTAGTTTCTTATATAGCCAATCGTCTTGGTTTACAAAAGCGGATTGATTGATGGAACGGAATTATGATTTTCTGGTAGTTGGCACCGGCATAGCCGGCTTGTTTTATGCCCTTGAAGTT
>CAYPUP010000470.1:0-1669 GCA_964413795.1 uncultured Ignavibacteriales bacterium | reverse complement strand
TCAGCCAGTCTTTTCCTGAATTCCTCGGTTTTTCCGACTAATTCCTCTTCAGACAAATCCGCCAACCGGGCAAAATGCTCATTTATCTCTTCTACCAGCGGAAGCATTTTCTTGACATCCCGCTCGTATTTGGTACCGAATATTTTTGTTATAAAGTTTTTCATAGCCTCTTTCAGTTTTGTTTCCAAAAGAATACAAAATATTTATTAAAATTGCAATTATAGTATTTTTTCCATTATACGTATAATATTTATATGGAACCGTTGACAATTTTGTTATGTTTAGAATATTAGTAACAGAATTAAGAATACTACAGTATCTTAATATATCGTACTTTTTACTGTCATTCCGTAATTTTATAGCCAAAAATGATAAGTATAAATTCATATTTTACTGCCGATCTATAGAAATAGACAAAAACTGTTTGAATTCAACGTTATATAGGAATTTTGCAATGAAATTACTTCACCGGTCTGCTCTGATTGCCATATTTTTGCTATTAACTGCTAATTTTGCTACAGCGCAGGTAAGTAAAGGGGGAGTACCTTTAAGTTTCCTGAGAACCGTAAAATCCAGTATACAAGCGGTTTCAATGAGCAAAGTCGATGTTCCATCGTTGATTGCCGAGGATGAAATCGAGAGTACAAAAGGGATTCCATTGCGATTTGGAGCCCCTTTTGAAGTAAACTATAATATGAATAATTCAGGGACCTGGGAAACTTTGGGAGATAGCAGTCGGATTTGGAGATTAAGAATTGAATCTATTGGAGCCTATTCAATAAACCTTGTTTATCGTAATTTCTGGATGCCTCCGGGTGCAAAATTTTACATTTATAACGAAGACCAGAGCATGGTTATCGGCGCTTTTACCGAGGATAACAATAAAGAGTATGAACAATTTGCGACTGGACCGGTAAAAGGGGATATTACAATTTTAGAATATTGGGAACCGGCCGGAACCGAAGTTCAGGGTGTAATTGCAATCGAAAGAGTTGTCCATGCCTATAGAAATTTATTTGATAGATATTTACTTAAAGATACTGAAAGTTTTGGTTCCTCAGGTTCCTGCAATAATAATGTAAATTGTCCTGAAGGGGCTGATTGGCAGGATGAAAAACGGGCGGTAGCTATGATCCTGACATCCGGCGGATTCAGGCTTTGCACCGGCGCCCTGGTTAATAACGTCCGGGAAGATTTCATTCCTTATTTCCTTACGGCCAATCATTGCCTGGGTGGGCAGGAGACCTGGGTCTTTATGTTTAATTATGAAAGCCCCAATTGCACCAATATCGATGGTCCCACCTGGATGACAGTGTCCGGTTCAACCCTCCGGGCAACAAATTCCTACTCCGATTTTGCATTGCTGGAATTAACAGAAATGCCACCGGATAGCTATAGCGTCTATTATGCCGGGTGGTCCAATATCAATTCCCCATCGACTTCTTCGGTTTGCATCCATCATCCGAGTGGCGACATAAAAAAAATAACCTTCGATTATGATCCCCCTACCAGTGCTAATTATGGCGGTTCGAGCGGCGGGAGCCATTGGAGAATTAATGCCTGGGATGATGGCACGACCGAGCCGGGTTCTTCAGGTTCTCCTCTCTGCGATCAAAACCACAGAATAACCGGCCAGCTTCACGGGGGTACGGCCTCATGCTCGTTACCA
>CAYPUP010000469.1:0-1674 GCA_964413795.1 uncultured Ignavibacteriales bacterium | reverse complement strand
TCCGCAAATATCAACACTGATGGTAATGACCATAACCTCGAGGTTGACTCCAAGGTCCAGTATCAGGAGACAGATTACGATTTTATAAAGCGTCTGGCCAGCGAGTACCGAATGTTTGCCTATTATGACGGTTCATCTTTTCATGTTGAGCAGGCAAAAAGCGACAGAACAGAAGACCTTACCTGGCGATTAGATCTGGGGAAATTCTCAGTTGGGCTGGGAACAGGCCCTTTGAGTTATTCGGGGGCAGTCTGGAATCCCCAGTCGAAAGAGAAAATCACCGGAGAATCATCAAAGTCTTCAATTAGATCATCTTTGTCAAATTTGTCATCCATTTCTGTGAATAAATCGGATGCCATGTTTTCTACAACCGGCGTATCATCATCAACAAAACATACTACTCAATCGGTAATTGATAGTACTCTGGCCAGGGACACTGAAGGGGCTGCAGGGAAAATAATGGTATGCTACGGCCAATCAATTGTACCAACGGTTTCTCCCGGGTGTTGTATAAGAGTTGCAGGAATGGGAGCTCTTGAGGGGATGTATTGGATAAAAGAAGTAAAGCATGTGCTTGAAGGAAACGGGCAATATTATAATACTTTTGTATGTACCCCCCTTGAACTGGCCTTTCCGCCTGTTTATCCTGAACGCCAGCCTTTCTCTCATTTGCAGGTAGGTATCGTAATAGATAATAACGATCCTGATGATTTAGGTCGGGTAAAAGTAAAGCTTCCCTGGCAGGGGGATGATTCCTGCCAATTTATGAGGATGATGACTCCTGATGGAGGCAACGAACGGGGCTGGTTTGCCTTGCCGGAAATTGATGATGAAGTGCTGGTCGGTTATGAACGGGGAAATCCGGATATGCCGATTATCCTTGGTTGTCTTTATAATGGTGTGGACAGGTCACCGATTCCCGGTTCTGAAACACTGGGTGATGGTGTCGAGAAAAAAGTTTTCCGCACTAAAAACGGCAATGAGATCAAGTTTGTAGATACAGCCGGAGCCGAGACGATTACTATTTCACAAAAAGACGGCACCAATGTTCTGATATTAAATATGGATGGTCCTGTAATTTCTATCGAATCTACCGGTGGTACAATCTCCCTAAAAGCCGATGATATAAATTTTGAATCAACTTCAGGTGATATAACCATAAAAGCGGCATCAAATATTAAAGCTGAATCATCCGCCGATATTGAACTTAAAGCGAGTGGTAATTTCAAGAGTGAAGGGGGCATGAACTACGAGGCCAAAGGCGGAATAGGCTTTAAAGCCGAAGGAACCCAGGCCGAAGTAAGCGGCAGCGCCATGACAACTATCAAAGGTGGAATTGTAAAAATCAATTAGGGAAATCATGGAATATTTTTCACTCCCGCTGGTACTCAGGGAAGGGTACCTCTTACGAACCAATCTTGAAGAATCTATAATCTATTCGGTGGGGTTGATTATGAGCACCCGCATAGGACAGATGCCCTTTGCCCCGGAATATGGATGCAATATGTGGGAAAAGGAATATTCTGATCTTATGGCCGCCAACAGCGCCGATATCAGATCCGGACTCCGCAATGCTATCGACAAATTTGAAAAGAGGCTTTACAGTGTTTCGGTGTCATTAGTTAATACCAAAAAAGATGATTTGCAGGTAAATAATGTTGTGATCAGGGTGAC
>CAYPUP010000468.1:0-1679 GCA_964413795.1 uncultured Ignavibacteriales bacterium | reverse complement strand
TTGTCAATTGGATATTATTAAAAATCTGAAATATCCTTCCTATTGATGATAGTGATCCGATTCCACTTAAATTTATTAACCCGGGATTCTTATACAAAATCAAATTATCCTCAAGTAGGGTTAAGGAGGTAAGCCCTTCCATGTTAACCAGTGCATCGTTCTGGGCAATGATAAATTCTCCGGTTACCATTTCCAATCCACCTAATCCGGACAGGTTCGTAAGCATATCATCATCAACTATCTCAAAATTGCCACCAACAGATGTTAAGGCATCTAATCCCGTTAAATTCATTAATGCTGTATTACCATAGAGCAAAAAGTCGTTGTTTAATGCAGTAATACTTTCTAATCCGGTTAAACTTGTGAGTGATGGATTGTAATTTATTTCAAAATCACCTTCAACATGTGTCAGGTTACCCAGTCCTGCGATACTTGACAATAAGGAGTTATCATCAATCATCAGATATTCACCTACCGATGTAATCATATTTAATCCATCCAGGTTGGTGATGTCACTGCCCGAAATTATTACATACCCTTCTACTTGAGTACAATTGGGATGATTTGCCTGAAAATTGTCTATGGCTGACTGGTTACTGAAAGTGATTCCATCCGGCAAACAGCTCTGCGAAAAAGCAACAATTTGCAATCCTGCGAACAATGCTATTAAAAAAGTAATTTTTTTCATGGTTTTTATATTTTATTTTGCTATTTATTAATGGTTCTATCTTATTGGTTTTTTTAATACAATCATATTAATCCATTTTTATTTTATTATCAATTTCTCTCTTAATTTTACGCCAGCATTTTGTATTTCTATGATATAAAAACCAGTTGCAAGCATTGAAACATCGATCACATTGCTTTCCGTACGGATTGCGAATACCTTTTTCCCAAACTCATTGAATAGGGTAACTTCGCCAATAACCGCATTTTTTCGGGTAGTGATATAAAGCTGGTTATGTGCGGGTACCGGATAGATGGAGTAAAAATTGCTAAATACAAATTCTGGTTCATTGGCAAGCTGACAGGCCAATTCTACCTGGGTAAGGTATTCGCACCCTGTATCATTATTAGCAATATCTACCACTGCATCGGGAGTGGCAATATAATCGCAAACACTTTGTACCTCGCATAATGTTAAAAAGCCATTATTTACAATTTCAATGGCGTCAATGGTGGCAGGATTAATTTGTCCCAGGCCTACCAGGCTTGGCAGGATAAAATTGTTCTTAATCAGCAGAGAACCTCCTATACTGGTTAGGGAGGATAGTGCTGTTAAATCCACTATTACATAATTATAACTAATACTCAAGGCACCTCCGATAGAAGCCAAACTGTTCAACCCGTTAACACTTTGCAATTTATTGTTCTGTATAATTGACAAGCCTCCTCCAATGGTGGTTAACGATCCCAACTCGTTCAAATTATACAACTTGTGATTTTGTATAATGGTCACGTTTCCGCCCACCGATGTTACTTGTTCCAGACCGGTAAGGTTTATTAATAAAGGGTTATTGGATAGATACAAATCTTCTTCAACAGTGGTTATTCCTATGAGGGTTTCCATGCTCACTAACGAATCATTTTCAGAAATTTCCAAATCTTTATTTATTTCTGTCAAACCTTCCAACCCTATCAGGTTAGGAAGTGAATTGTTTTTGATAATCTCAAAATTA
>CAYPUP010000467.1:0-1706 GCA_964413795.1 uncultured Ignavibacteriales bacterium | reverse complement strand
CTGATGGGTTCGCTTTCGTCGTCTCGCAAGTTAGTCCTCAGTGCTAATATTATTTGGACTCCAGTCCTTTGACTTCAGTCCTCTAGCCCTATTTCGAGTAATCGGAATGGGGCTTATTTTTTTGGCCAAAACCAGGTATACTGTTATTGGTATTAGGTGAATAGGCGAGCGATTACGGTTGCTCGCCACCGAATCCAGTATCCGGGTGTCGAGAGTATCTGCGACTACGGTTTCAGATAGGGTGATGCCTGTAACTTAAAAAATAGAGATACTTGGTGCGAAGTATTATGGCATTATCATGCCGGATTCGATACAGCCTGGAGAGAATTCAAAGGGCGGTGGTTGGGACGATATTTCGCGCAATTCTGACGGCGATTTGAACTTGCTGAATGTGAACCGTAATGACGATGGTCAGTGGCTCAATACCTACTATGATAATCCTAGCAATCAGTGGAATCAGACTAATGGATTCGCTTTCGTCGTCTCGCAACTCTTCTTATTTCTCCCTTACTTTTTAGTGAGGGAGTTTTGTTTTGTGAGTTGTCCGTTCCAACCGCCGAGCATCCGGCCGATGGCCTCAATTTTTTCCGATAAAGCCAGATATTTCTGGTTGTTTAGAGATTTGGTTTCCCATAATATCAAGAGAAATATTTTTATGGCGTCAGTTTTTCTAATCGCCATTTTGATGTAGGGTTGCTTTTCGGCGCGGACTAAAAAAGAGGCGCTAGAAATAGCCTCAATTATTTCGGTGAGGAGATTATCTATTTTACCGCCCAGAGTATAGCGGTGTTCTTTGGGCAGGACTTTATAATATCCGTACCAGAGGAGGTAAAGGTCTTTGGTTCTTTGGAGCAAGGGGATGAGTTGCAAATTCGTTGGGGGGGGGTAGAATTAGAGGCATGAAGATTCAATTGAGTCATAAATTTGATGAAATTATTAATTTAGAAAATTTGCTTTTAGCTTGGCCGGAGTTTTTGGCGGGTAAAAAGCGCCGGTTGGATGTCCAGGTGTTTGCGGCCAATTTAATGGATAATATTTTTTTACTGCACTATGATTTATTATATCACAGATATCAGCCCGGCGGCTACGAAGCTTTCAATATTTCCGATCCGAAGCCGAGAAGTATTCACAAGGCCAGTGTGCGGGATCGTTTGCTTCATCGAGCCATTTATCGCCGGCTCTATCCCTTTTTTGACCGGACATTTATCGCCGACAGTTATTCTTGCCGTTTGGAGAGGGGGACGCATAAGGCTGTTAATCAACTTCAAAAATATTTTTATAAAGTCAGTCGCAATAATACCAGAAATTGCTGGGCCCTAAAAGGCGATATTCGGAAATTTTTTGCCAGCATTAATCATGATATTCTATTAGGTGTTTTGGCGGAATATATCCCGGATAATGATATTATGTGGTTGCTCCGGCAAATTGTTAACAGTTTTCACGTGGGGGAAAATAATAAAGGTCTACCCTTGGGAAATTTAACCTCACAATTATTTGCTAATATTTATTTGAATAGATTTGACCAATTCGTTAAACATAAACTGAAGGCCAAATATTATATCCGCTATGCCGATGATTTTGTTATTTTATCGGAAGACAAGGAATGGCTGATTCAACACATAAATCTGATTAGGGAATTTTTGTCTGATAACCTAGCCTTAGAACTTCACCCTCATAAATTATTTTTGCGGACGGTTTCTTCGGGT
>CAYPUP010000466.1:0-1713 GCA_964413795.1 uncultured Ignavibacteriales bacterium | reverse complement strand
AAGGAGATCGAACTGGTTCGGGCTATCAAAGAAAATGTCTTTTTATCAATCATTCCTGTCATTCTTTATCATCCTGATCCAAAAGATGAGGATGTCGTTGCTGCTTATGAAAACGGGGCTGAAGATTTTATTTACGGGCGATGGATTGATAAGCTGGTAGAGGTAAGAATTAAAAAGGCGATCGAAAGAAACCGCCGCGATTTGGCTATTAATCCTTCAACCCATTTACCGGGTCCGACAATAATTGAACGTGAAATCAACACTCAATTAAAATTGAAATCCAAATTTGCCGTTTGTTATGCAGATCTGGATAATTTCAAAGCTTATAATGATTTTTATGGCTACGTACAGGGTGATAAAGTAATCAAACTTACAGCCCGAGTGATAAAAGATATTGTCTTTGATATGTGTCCGGGCGGGTTTGTGGGGCACATTGCCGGTGACGATTATATTGCAATCATCCCGATCAGCCAGGTCGATGAAATCTGCAGTGAAATCATAAAAGTATTCGATTCTTTAATTCCCTACCAGTACGTACCTGAGGATCGAGACCGGGGATTTATAAAAACTAAAAATCGGCGCGGCGAAATTGAGTCATTTCCTATCTTAACTATTTCTATTGCTGTCCTGCTCAATAAGAACGGGACCTTTGCTCATATGGGGGAAATGTCCAAAATGCTGGCCGATCTCAAAAAGGCTACCAAGCAAAAAGAAGGCTCAAACTACATGATTGAGCGCAGGCAAAAGTACTGATAACACTTTCTACTTATTCAACTGGTTTTTTAAATCTATTACCGGCTGATATTGAGGATTAAATTTAAGGCAGCGTTCAATATAATAATCCACGGTATCAAGCGGGCTGTCGGTATTTAAATGGCTTAAGGCCAAAAGATAATAGGCTTGATATAATGATGTGTCGCGGGAAATAGCTCTGTTTAAGGAAATAAATGCGAACTTATAATTCTGTCGTTGTACATATGATAACCCCCAGTTAAAATAGTCACTCGCTTTTAGTTCGCCAATTCGTCTCCCCTTTGCATAGAGGGAATCGGTATAATCGTATAAACCCATCCGGGCATAAAAAGCCGCTCCTTTAAAATAAGCCTCTACCATCTGGGGTGCATTGGCAATGGCATCATTATATGCTTGTCCTGCCAATTCATTTTGTCCGGTCTGCTCATAGGCATCAGCTAAATTTAAGTATATTAAGCCAAGTTTTGATTTGTCACTATCTTCGTAGTTAAAATATTTAAGTGATTGATTAAATAAAATTATAGATGAGTCATGTAAGCTTTTTGCTGCTAATACCAAACCCAGATTGTTGTAGGCGCTATAAAATTCAGGATCGATTTTCAAAGCCCTTTTATAGTTATTCTCAGCTTCATTATATTTCCCCTGCATAAATTGAGAATAACCAAGATTCGTATTCAGGGAAGCGGAATAAGGAAAGAACTCGTTCGCTTTGAGATATTCCTTTTCAGATTCAGCATAATCGCCAAGATGGTCAGCTTTTATGCCGGCATTAAAATGTATCTGAAATTGATTACTTCCGCCTTCGAGGTAATACTCACGGTTAAATAATAGTAAAGCTAATAAGAAGATGATTCCACCAACATACAAGTTTAGCTTGTTTTTGTGTTTAAATAGATCAATAGCTTTTAATATTCCAGCAGCAGCAATTATTATCATGAATGGAATTATGGGAAGGCGATG
>CAYPUP010000465.1:0-1715 GCA_964413795.1 uncultured Ignavibacteriales bacterium | reverse complement strand
TCGATACGCCCGGCATGAGAGAATTGCAACTTTGGGGAGATGAGGATGGCCTGGAGCAGACCTTTGAGGATATCGAGGCATTAGCTGCCCAGTGTCGATTTCACGATTGTACACATAATGGCGAGCCGGATTGTGCTATCATCATTGCAATTGAAGAAGGAAAATTAGAAGAAAAAAGATTCAGAAGTTACCAAAAGCTGCAAAAAGAATTAAGGCATTTGGAGCAAAGACAAAATCAAAAAGCGAGCCTTTTGGAAAAAAAGAAATGGAAAAAGATTACTCAATGGGCCAGGAGAAGGGTTAATCACAAAACATAATACTTTAAAGAATTCATTGTTTAGTTTTTGAACATTTTTATTATAATCAAGTCCGGTAAGTATTTTCTGCTTGCTTTATTATATATTTATAACTTTTTTAAAATTGTAGGGAAAAAAGAGGTCGTACTGACAATGATACATACATCTATTACTTAGTAATTATTTTACTACTATATTGTTCTTCTCAGGACCGTGGATAAAAAAGAATTATAAAATAGCTGAAGCTATGAAATACAAAAAAGGACATATAATTACAGAGCCACTCAGGAGGTTCAATGGTGATAATAACATTAGTTTGTTATCTCCGTTTATGATTGTCTCTTTCCTTGCAGCTATACTGATAATATTTGTCGGATGCTCGACCAATTATCAGGGACCGTTAAGATTTAGCGGCAATTCACAGGAGCAGAATTATCAGAAGGAATATAATAGATATAAGAGTAGTAATAGTCATAATTCTGAAAAATTCGAATATATTATAGATACTCTGATTGTGATTGATACGGTAGTTGAAGAATGTCCTCTCGAAAATAATATCGAATTCGATCAAAATAGAAAACATGAATCCTGTCCGGTAATTTTTGATACTACTACAACCGGCGACCGTCTGGCGGAAGCAGAATTCATACTTAGGGATTATTTAATTGATCTTCTTCCAGGGAGTGTATTTTACAAAAAATATATTTCTGAACTTATTGATCGATTCGCAGTATATCTTCCTGATATTCTTGATTATATTTTAGAATTACTCGGCCTTGATAAAATAATAGAGAAACAAAGATACCCTGAAGTTTATATATCTCTAAGTTCTAATGGAGTTGAGGTATCAGAACAAACTCCAGGGCTCTCTTCAGTTGATTCGGGAATCCGGCGCGGTTTCGATATTGTCCAATAAAAAAACAGGGCTGGAAAACCAGCCCTGTTTATATTCGATATAATAATATCTACTTAATAAACATCATCTTTTTAGTTTGAGTATTGTCTCCGGCAACAATTCGGTACAGGTAGATACCTGACGCCACTCGACTGTCTGAGAAATCAGTTCCATCCCAGCTGACATTATGCTCACCGGCGGACTCTTCCCCATTTACGATAGTTTTAACTTTCTGACCAAGAAGATTGTAAATGGAGATTTCAACATCAGATTTTACCGGGATCGTGTATTCAATCGTAGTAGTCGGGTTAAATGGATTCGGATAATTGTTTTTCAGTTCAAATCTAAAGGGAAGAAGCTCATCTTCCTCATCAGTCGATAAAACCAGGGTAGGGCTGGTTCTGACACGGATTCCCAAATCTGAACTAAAATCAATACCCATATCATCCCAACTAATTCCATTAAGACTATACGAATTGCCTCATAAAAAAAGTAACCGAAAGGTGTAATAATTAGGGTCAAAA
>CAYPUP010000464.1:0-1717 GCA_964413795.1 uncultured Ignavibacteriales bacterium | reverse complement strand
CTCAGCCTGACCGATGAGGTGTTTTTTAAGTATCTTCCGCAGGAGTTTAAAAAACTTGAATATCAGGAGCAGGCGGTTTTAAACGCCAAAAAAATTCTTATGGAATACGGCGGCGTTTTTATCTCCGATGTTGTGGGCCTTGGTAAAACATACATTTCCGCAATGCTGGCCGGACAATTAGACGGCAGAACACTTGTTATCGCCCCGCCGGTGCTTCTGGAAAAATCCAATCCCGGCTCCTGGACCAATGTGTTTTTTGATTTCCATGTATCTCAAACCGAGTTTGAATCCATAGGGAAATTAGATCACCTGCTTGCGAGAGGAACTGAAAAATACACCAACATCATCATCGATGAAGCGCACCGCTTTCGAACCGAAACAACGGTTACCTATGAGAAATTGGCGGAAATCTGTCGCGGGAAGAGAGTAATTCTCGTAACCGCTACCCCTTATAATAATGCTCCGAAAGATATTCTCAGCCTATTGAAACTGTTCCAAAAAGCTAAAAAAAGTACCATCCCCAATCTACCCAATCTGGAAAGTTTCTTTAGCCATCTTGAACAGAGACTAAAAAAACTGGACCGGAAGAAAGATTATCCCGAATATATCCGTATTGTAAAAGAAAACGCGCGGGAAATACGTGAAAAAGTCCTGAAATATTTAATGGTGCGCCGCACCCGGAAGGAAATAGAAAAATATTTTTCTAAAGATATCACCGAGCAAGGACTGAAATTTCCGGATGTGGAGAAACCAGCCCCACTCTTTTATGAACTTAATGAAAAAGAAGATGAAATATTCAGCAAAACTATCGGTTTAATTGCGAAAGAGTTCAAATATTCCCGTTACATGCCCTTACTTTACTATCAAGGTAAGCTAGAAGTGAATCAGCTTGAGCAACAAGCCCAGCGAAACATGGGCCGGTTTATGAAAATCCTGCTGGTCAAACGCCTGGAAAGCAGCTTCTTTGCCTTTAGAAATTCGATAGACCGATTCTTGCATTCCTACGCGATGTTTATCCAGGAGTTTGATAATGGCAGGGTATATGTGAGCAAAAAGTATACCAATAAAATATTTGAACTGCTGGAAAATGATGATGATGCCGCTGTCCAGTATCTGATTGATGAAGGTAAAGCCGAACAATTTGCCAGCAGCGATTTTACCTCAGGATACAGGGATGACCTGCAGCATGACTATGATGTTTTGCTGGAAATCAAAAAACTCTGGATGCACCTTGACCGTGATCCAAAGCTGTTAAAAATCCTCTCTGAATTGTCCTCGGATTCGGGCTTGCAAAAAAATCATCTGGTTATTTTTACGGAATCAAAGGAAACTGCTGATTATCTTTTCAAGAACTTAAATAAGAAATATCCGGATAAAGTGTTATGTTATACCGGTGGTTCGGGTGAGGCTACCCGCAATAAAGTCATCGAGAACTTTGATGCCCGAGCTCGGGATCAGAAAAATGATTATCGTATATTGGTTTCAACCGAAGTCCTCTCTGAAGGGGTAAACCTGCACCGTTCCAATACAGTGATCAACTACGATATCCCCTGGAACCCGACCCGTATGATGCAGCGGGTAGGGCGTATTAATCGAGTGGATACAACTTTTAAAAAAATTTACACCTTTAATTTCTTTCCCACCGTCCAATCCAATGATCAGATTAACCCAAGTTTCGAAATAATCTCCTAAAATTACCAGATTTTAGCCTATTTAT
>CAYPUP010000463.1:0-1722 GCA_964413795.1 uncultured Ignavibacteriales bacterium | reverse complement strand
CACCCGAGCGCCGGCTTTGAGGCCATCCAAATCAAGATGAGCTAATTTGCCATAATCAGGAAATGAAGATATCTTATAATAATAGCTTCCGTCAATTTCGTAAGCATTCCCTTGTTCAACCAGCTTTTTAATAATATCAACCATTTCACTGATATGATCCGTTGCAGCCGGATATACCTCAGCTCTTTCAATCCCCAGTGTATCCAGATCTTCAAAAAAGGCTTTTGTGTATCTATCAGTAAATTCCTTTAATGAAATACCTTCAGCCTGAGAATCACGGATTGTCTTATCATCGATATCAGTCAAATTCATGACCTGGAAGACATCATAGCCTTTGTATTTAAGATACCTTCTAAGAAGATCCTCAAATGTGTAAGTTCGGAAATTACCGATATGAGCGAAATTATAGACGGTTGGTCCACAGGTATACATTCGAACTTTTCCGGGTTCTATAGGCTGGAATTCTTCTTTGGAGCGAGTAAATGTATTCTTAAATTTCAAAGCCATTTCTTATCAAGCCTCCGTAAACGACTTTACCGTCTTACTGTCGAGTTTTTTGATTACTTCAGTTATTAATTTCACCGTATTATCATAATCGGTACGATCCAGAATTCCATTATGGCTATGAATATACCTTACCGGTGGTCCGACAACAATTGATGGCACACCTGCACGGGTAATATGGACTCTTCCACCATCGGTTCCGCCCCGTTCCATATATGACAAGTGATGCGGTATCTTTTTTGTTTCAGCGGTTTTAATAACCAGATCACGGAGTTCGATGTTCGGGATCATTGCGGCATCATATACCAACACACATGGTCCGGCTCCCAGATGTTCCCGTTTTTTAATAGTCTCAGGCGGAACATCCAGAGCAATACCGGTATCAATCACAATACATACATCCGGATCGGCAATATGAGCCATTGTCTGGGCTCCCCGAAGGCCTACTTCCTCCTGAACGCTGGCGCAGCCTAAAATCGTATTGGGGTGTTTGATATTTTTAAATTTCCTTAAAATATCAAGCACCAAAGCACAGGAGACGCGGTTATCAAAGGCTTTAGACATATAGAGATTAGGGTTGGCCATAATTGCAAACTGGCTTTCAGGAACTATGGGGTCACCGATTTTTACACCAAGTTTTTTTTCGACATTAAATTTTTTCTGAACCCCCAGATCAATATACATATCTTTAATTTCAGGAGCTTTTGTTCTATCTTCAACCGGAACCATATGTGGAGGAGTTGTTCCTATAACGCCGATAAAAGTACCTTTGGAAGTAATAACTCTCATTTTCTGGCCATAGGCAACCGATCCCAGCCAGCCGCCAAGAGGAAGAAATTTGATATAGCCTTCATCGGTGATTTCTTTGACCATAAAACCGATTTCATCCATATGGCTGATTATCATAATCCTCGGAGATTTTGAACTGCCGACTTTTCGGCCCATAATCGAGCCCATACGATCGTATTCAATTTCATCAACCAGTCCGTTCATCTCTCGGGTCATTATATTTCTGATCTCGGTTTCATAACCCGAAACACCACTGGCTTCGGTTATTTCTTTCAGCAGTAATTCTGTGTTATCCATGACTCACCATATTTTTAAATTTACTTGTCTACAAAACAAACCATTTGAATATTGAATGAATAAAATTTTTGTTCAAATAGCAAGACTGTTATATATCTAAATGTTCTGAAAGTTCAGCCAGGCAATTTATTC
>CAYPUP010000462.1:0-1729 GCA_964413795.1 uncultured Ignavibacteriales bacterium | reverse complement strand
AAAACCGATCGCAATATAACCCTTGGCCTGATTTCCATTTCCGCTTCCTTCCCCAGAAAAATAGTACCTTGATAATGGATTGTGTCTTTGGTTTGTACACTATCAGAAGCAGCTAAAGAATAGTCTTGATCGATAATCACCTGGTTTATGCGATAGGCTATCGTTGCATTTAGTGGAATGCTGTCTTTTAATTCGAGATTGAATGATACCGTTCGGTTTATTTCAGAAGTGTCGGCCTTAAAGTTCAAATAGTCGGGATTAAAGTAGAAGTAACCGTGGTTTTTCAACAAGGCATCCATTCTGTTTCTTTCGGTTTTTAATTTTTCAAGGTTATAATCTTCACCTGGTTTAATCAACGTTTCATCATTTCTACTTAGAATCAATTGACGCACACTATCATCCGAAATGCTGTTAATAAGCACCTTTGTCGTATATGGTTTATGGATGGTACTGGTGTAAATCACTTTCATCGTACGTTTTTTTTCGATGATGTTAAATTGAGTAATGCCCTTAAATATCCCAATGTTATAGAGTTTGGCATTGATGATGTCGGATGTCATCGAAGAATTCACCTGGCTCATCAAAACAGGTGCTTCCCCGGTTTTTTTAAGCCACTTCTTAAATTTACTTTTTGGATGATCTCCGGCCAACATGTATATCCATAATTTTGGACGCATACCTAAATAACTTTTGTTTGGTTTTGGCGATAGTCCATTTTCTGCCGTCTTTTTAATAAATCGGATTTTTGAATTTTTGAGGTCGTCTTTTGATTCCAGTTTTATCACCCCACCCGTGTATAGTTTTTCCCCTTCCGGTAAATGTCGTGTGCCACTACATGCCGTAATAAGGAGTAACATCATCATCAATAAGCTTTTATATAGGATAGATTCTGTCATGGTTTTTGGTTTTCGATGAATCACTTTTGCTGTTTTAGTGTTTTAAAGAATTCTTTCCATTGATCGAAATCGCGTACGTATATGATACCCACACCAGTCTCAACTATTTGACCTTCAATGGCACCTTCATATTGATTGTGACTAAAACCTACCAAGCGATACCTGCCGTCACTGGTCAACTTGTATTCAACCCTTACATCACTTGTTACATCGCTTAACGAATTTTGTTTAGCCTTGACTCCTTCTACATCTACTACACCTCCTATCTGAACCGATAACCGTTCGTTGAAAAGCTGTTTTTTTAATCCAATGTCCACTTGAGTTCTTCCAACAGCCTGGCTCGATGCATAATCATCGTACGAGCGCACGTCAAAATTTAATTCCACTCCGGGCACCAGCTTTGAACTTAATTTATTTAATTCGGCTGATAGAAATTTGCCCACTGTGGCACGCACTACGGCTGATGTTCCGTCATTGGTACCTGTTTGTAACGGGTTTTCCTGGACAAACCTGCCCAATACCAATAGAGCAAATACCTGTTTGTTCAAGGCCGATGGATCTTCATTTAACTGGTTCAATTTGGCATGAACCGCACCACCTAAAATTCCTCTGTCTTCGGGGGGTAATTGTATTTCGAAGTTGATTTCAGGATGTAAAATATCACCGCGTAGTTTAAGTAACACCTGAAACAGATAACGTTGTTTATAGGTGTTTTTTTCGCTTTCACTTAATCCGGTTATCTGATCAGCTACCAGGTTGATTGGGGAAGTACGGACTGAATAGACAGCATTTATTGATATTTCAGCATCCAAGGGGTCGCCATTCCAAATAAT
>CAYPUP010000461.1:0-1733 GCA_964413795.1 uncultured Ignavibacteriales bacterium | reverse complement strand
CATCATATCAAAACTGATGATCCGATTGGAATAGAAAAATATTGGCATAAACGATTTAAAGATCGCCGCAAAAATGGTGAATGGTTTGAACTGACAGGAGATGATGTAACAGCTTTCAAAAGACGGAAGTTCATGTAGTCATAATAATTTATTCTCTGTTTATAGGTTATACTCCTGCTATCCGGCTAATGTAGGTATCAGGTCAAACATATGGCGGGTGAAATCGGTGGCGATATTTATCATCCAGGGCATGAAAATAAGGAGCGCCAATGCGATCGCTAATATTTTGGGGACAAAAGTCAGCGTCATTTCATTGATCTGGGTAATCGCCTGGAACACCGAAATAACCAAACCGATGATAAGTCCAAACAATAACATGGGACCGGCAATCATAAGGGTTACCGACAATGCTTCCCGTCCTATTGCAACTACCATTTGAGTATCCATAACGGCTATCCTTACATTTTAAACGATTCCACGAGTGATTTAGTAAGCAGATACCAGCCATCGACCAGAACGAACAATAGTATCTTAAACGGGAGCGAGACAATAATAGGGGGCAGCATCATCATACCCATTGACATTAAAACCGAGGCGACAACCATGTCTATTACCAAAAACGGAATAAACAAGACAAAGGCTATTTGAAAAGCGATACGAAGCTCGGAGATGACAAAACCGGGAATCAATACCTGAAGCGGTATCTCTGAAGCATTTTCAGGTTGTTGAAGTTTGGCAATATTTACAAACAGAGCGAGATCCTTTTCACGGGTCTGGGCTAACATAAAATCACGGAATGGCCCAATTGCTTTATCAAAAGCTTCCTCGGATTCCATTTCTTTATCGATATAGGGCTTGATCCCTTCGTTGTAGCTTTTCTCAACCACGGGCGACATTACAAAAAAGGTCAGTATCAATGCCAGCCCCACCAGAAGCTGATTGGGCGGCATTTGGTTTATACCCATCGCATTGCGAAGGAATGACATCACCACGATGAACCGTATAAACGATGTCACCATTATCAATATCGATGGCGCCAGAGCCAGGACCGTTAATAATATTACAATTTGGAGCGTAGAAGATAGTTCAGTTGAGTCCTGGGACTCCCCTATTTCGACAGATATTTTGGGTATAGTTTGAGCTGAGATGTCGTTAGTGAAAATCGTAATTACACTCAGGCATATGAGAAAGGCAAACAACGTTTGTTTCATAACATCCTATATCAATTTTGTTACGCGCAAAATCCATTTCGCACGCTTTATTAACCGTGACTTCCTATTGTCACAGCTTATGAGTTCAGCGCCGCCTCTTTTTTTACGGGGCTGATTTTCAACACTTTGTCCCAGGCTGTCTTGAAGGACTTTTTAAAGTCAATACTTTCCTCTGCAGAGCACTGGTAAGCCAATACTTTTTCGGTCTGTTCACTGTCAAGTTCGGTGAGCATTGATATTCCATTTTCAGTCACACCGATCAAAACCGATTTATCCATAACTTTGACTAATGAAATTGTTTTTTTGGGAGCTACACTGGTCGTTTCTAATACTTCGAGTATGCTGTTTCCACCCCCCGTATACTTCTTCCCCATCGAACGTTTAAGAAGAAAAATACCTCCATAGATACAACAGATAACCACTATCAGAGCACAGATCATACGAATCATCGATGGCATCGCAGTGCCTATAATATTCTCCTCGATCTTAGATTCTGCTGTCGGAGAAGTTTTGGCAATTGTA
>CAYPUP010000460.1:0-1737 GCA_964413795.1 uncultured Ignavibacteriales bacterium | reverse complement strand
GCATGATCCGGCCCTTCTTCGGAGATAACATCATATCTTGGCATTCCGTTTCCCTGAGCCTGAATCTGCTCCAGAAGTTCCCCTTTGAAATTTCGGCGGGAAGAATCAGACAAAACCTTATCTTTATGCACATAAATAAGCCGAAGCACTACATCTCGGGCGGCATCAAGTCCTCCATCAAGAAAGACAGCCCCCAAAATCGACTCGAAAGCATCAGATACTATCGATGGCCGCTCTCTTCCACCACACCGATCCTCCTCAGGAGCCAACAGGAGATGCTGGTTCAAACCGCAGTCGATAGCCAGTTCGGCCAGAGTGGTTTCACTAACCAGCAACGCTTTGATTTTGGTCAACTCTCCTTCGAATAAATCCGGATGATCATTAAAAAGCTGTTCGGCAATAATCAGACCTAAAACGGAATCACCCAAAAACTCAAGACGTTCGTTGGACTGATTATTTTGGAATTTGGAATAAGAATAGGAGCGATGCGTTAAGCTCAACAACAGCTGGGTGTAATCGTGAAAATGATAGCCAATAATATCCTGAACCTTCTCAAGGCATATTTTTTCAGTATTTTTATTGCTATTTAATATCTTTTTTAATTTATTCCAGAGATCCATCTACGGTTTGCCGTCTAATTTACCTACCACCAGCGAAACGTTATGTCCGCCGAATCCAAATGAATTTGACATGGCATAGTTTACTTTACAATCGCGGCTTTCTCCTCTTACATAATCCAAATCACATTCTTCATCGGGATTATCAAGATTGATTGTACTATGAACTTTGCTCTGCTCAATTGTCTTTAATGCCACCGCCAGTTCTATCGCACCGGCTGATCCAAGAAGATGACCAATCATCGACTTGGTGGAATTGCAGGGAATCTTATAAGCATGATCGCCTAAAACTTCTTTGATTGCTCTCGTTTCAGAGAGATCCCCAAGATTGGTTGAAGTACCATGAGTATTGATATAGCCAACCTGATCCGGATTTAATTTTGCATCCTCAAGAGCGGTAGCCATGGCTCTTTTGGCGCCGTGTCCATCGGGAGCGGGGGCAGTTATATGGTAAGCATCAGCAGTCATCCCGCTGCCCAGGATTTCACCATATATTTTGGCTCCTCTCTTTTTGGCATGTTCATAAGATTCCAGTACAAGAATTCCCGACCCTTCGCCCATAACAAACCCGTCACGATCCCTGTCAAAAGGACGGGAGGCGTGTTCCGGATCATCATTACGAGTTGAAAGAGCCTTAGCCTGGCAAAATCCTGCCAGAGCTTTCGGGGTAATAGTTGCTTCAGAGCCGCCGCACAACATAACATCCGCAGTTCCCCTTTGAATCAAGTACATGGAATTTGAAATTGCGTGGGCTGATGAGGCGCAAGCCGAGACAGTTGCATAGTTAGGACCGCGGAAACCATATCTGATTGAAACCATCCCGGCGCACATATCGATAATCATCATTGGAATAAAAAAAGGTGAAACCCTTCCCGGTCCTGAATTTTCCAATAAGCTGTGTTGTTTCTCAAAGGTGGAAATCCCGCCTATCCCTGATCCTATAACCACTCCGCAGCGATCCAGATTGACCTTTTCCAGATCAAGTCCGGAATCCTTTATCGCCTGTTCCGAAGCAACAATAGCGTATTGCTCGGAGATATCCATGCGGCGAAGTTCCTTTTTATCAATATAAATCGCCGGATCAAAGTTTAACACCTCTCCGGCTATCCGGGTAGGAAAT
>CAYPUP010000459.1:0-1739 GCA_964413795.1 uncultured Ignavibacteriales bacterium | reverse complement strand
GTATAAGAATAGAAGTTGATGGTCAGTGGTTGATTCCTGAGTATGATCCCGAATCGGGGTGGGTGCGAAGCAAACCACTGGAACCGCTGGAAACGGGGAGGCATCATTTGGGGATTATGGTGACTGACCGGGCTGGAAATCTGTTCGAACAATATATGAATTTTATCGTTAAGAAGAAAAGTAAGAGAAATTAATTTTATAGAGAGTTGAATTTTGCTGTTTCCGATTAAAGATGATAACCCGACTATTCGTAAGCCGATCGTTACAGTCTCATTAATTGTCATTAATACTTTTATATTTCTCTATTCTATAATGTTAGGAACTAAAGGATTCAACAATTTTACTATACAATTCGGATTTATACCCTATGAATTTGTAAAAGCAGTCGAGCTTACTCCTGAGATTCCGGCTTCAGCTTATTTTACAGCCTTTTCCTCGATGTTTATGCATGGGGGATGGATGCATTTGATCGGCAATATGCTTTTTCTCTGGATTTTTGGTAACAATGTCGAAGATTATTTTGGTGCCGTCAGGTTTCTAATCTTTTATCTCGTTTCTGGTCTGGCCGCTATAGGTTTATATACTCTTTTCGGTCCGAATTCTCAGATCCCATTGGTAGGAGCTTCGGGGGCGATTGCCGGTGTGATGGGGGCATATTTGGTTTTACACCCCAAAGCTAAAATTACCTGCCTGTTTTTTTTCTTCTTTATTCAGTTTTTAATCCTGCCGGCTAAAGTTGTTTTGGGAATATGGTTTGGATATCAACTCCTTATGTCGTTAATCGGTTCAAGCTCTGGTGGGGGAGTCGCCTGGATGGCGCATGTGGGTGGGTTTGTTTTCGGTTGGTTTTTGCTTAAGCTCCTGACTTTCCGCCGTAATAAAAGAGGCGCCGCTTCAGACACCCAAAGAGTCTACCGTGTCCAATGGTAAGGTGGCAAGGTACTATTATTATTTCTTAAAATTACTTATAAATTTAGGACAACAATCGTATAATTATTTGTATTAACTATTTCGCGTAGAGGTGGGTTTGTCTCCACCGAATCAATAGCATGTAGGGAAGAACCCTTTAGTGGTTCTGCCTAAAAGGAAAATGTATAATTAGTGAGCGGCAGTTGTCCACATCTGCCCGAAAGAAAGAACAAAATGCCCTGCGGTGATATAACAGATATTCTGACAATAAAACTCGACTCCGAAGATCGGGTTATCGATTATTCTTTAACAAAACGAACCTGCGGCGGAAAAGTCGGCAAAGTACGCCTGATTAAAAAATGGCTTATCGGAAAAGATGCCCGTCAGGTAGCAATCACCGATCATGTCGATTTTCAGGCTGAGATTAAAGTCCGAAGCGACCTGAATGAGTATATCCATCTCAAACATTTTCTGGCGGTTAAAAAAGGTTTGTCGGTTATACTTGGTATTGATTCTGGCGGTCTTGATGACCGCTGTACGGTTGAAAATATCGTTTATGGCTCCGAAGGGACCGAGATGACCGCTCATATTAATGTCGATGGGGTAGTAAATGATATCAAATCCTGCGGTCCCAATTGCTGCAAAAATAAAAAAGTAACTTTAGAAACAAAATAGTTTTGTCATTCCCAGCTTGAGGGAGTGTTGAAAAACCTTTTATAGGAGAAAAATAGCGACAGAGACAAGCCCCGTCGCTGCGCGGTAACTTTGTAATCCCGCGTAGAGGGACAGCCTTGTGTCGCCCGATTATAAGATTAAGCTATGCATCTATA
>CAYPUP010000458.1:0-1758 GCA_964413795.1 uncultured Ignavibacteriales bacterium | reverse complement strand
AATAGATATCCCACTTCCACTGAGTGGGCTACGGGTAAAATATTTTCTACTTCTACCATCGGAACGTCTACCTATATGCAAATCATTCCCAGTGCTTCAACTCCAGTCGATGGAAACTGCACTTCTGATCAAAACACCTTTTCTTATGTCCAAACCGAGAATGGTAATTCTTATAATATTTCTTTCTGTCTCGGTAACACCACTGGTACTCTGACCCCCGGCCCCAAATGCTTGACTCCGGGCGGAATCGTGGATGTGGATTGTTCTGGCGGTGGGGGTGGCGGACCAATAGGAGATAGCTTTTCTTGTCCTGGGGACCCGGTAGTCCAATACGATGGAGGGTCTTATGATTCCGATGGTCTTTCTAGCACAACCGGAGGATATTATCGCACCGTGCAAATTGGCACTCAATGTTGGTTAAGAGAAAATTTAAAAACAACCAAATATAATGATAATACACCAATTTTAAATTTAACTGACGAGAGTGATTGGGCAAATAATACAACCGGAGCCTATTCTTGTTTTAATAATTCTACCGCCAATTGCGATACTTATGGAGCTTTATATAATTTTTATGCCGTTGATTTTGCTAGCAATGGAGGTAAAAATCTATGCCCATCAGGCTGGCGCGTTCCCAGTAGAACAGACTGGAATAATTTATATATTTTTCTTGGTTCCGATGCTCAAGTCGGATATAAATTAAAATCATCTGATGATTGGGATGGAAACAATAGCTCCGGCTTCAGCGCTCTCCCTACTGGTTTTCGCGACTTTGAGGGATCGTTTGATTCGACTAATGCCTATTTTTGGTCGGCGTCGATCATGGATGCTTCGAAAGCCTGGTTTAGGGTAATGCAAACTGGCAGCCCGGAATTTAATGAGACTTATGATATGTTTGGGTATGGTTTCCCCATACGTTGCCTCGAGGACTAATATTTATAACTAGACTCCAAAAGGAATATAAAAGAAAAGACATCTTTATTGGTGTTTTTTTGTATGTTTTGGCTTAACCCTAATGGGGATTAAAAATATTGACTAAAATAATAAACTATTATAATATCAAAGGCCAATTATAGCTCTTTGAAAATAAGGTTATTTAAGTTAATTATCAAGCCCATCTAAATCTGGGCGGTCTTAACAATTAACTTAATTCATAAACCTTTAAATATAAATAAGCATGAAAAGAAATGTAAGTTTACCATTTTGCGCCAATGCCGCCATTCTATGGAAAGAGTATTTGGATTCTCTGGCTAACTATTTCCGAAAGAGTCTCCGGCCACTGGCTAAAGTATCGAGTCATATTAATTCCATTAAAAACTATGGAGACATTAATATTGATAAGATGGATCGGATAACCATCAGTGACGGTCACCCAGAGGTAATCGGTAAAAAAATATTTATCATTTTTACCAATCATCAGCCAGATAAAAAAGCGGACAACAAAATCCGTTTCACTTTTCTGATGGGAATCGACTACGAGGAAAATTACCGTCATAAGGAAGTTGCCCAATTGCATTTTGACGCGAAAATTTTGGGCCGAAGTGAATTAATAGAACAGCTGGAATTATTTATCATTTCAGGAAAGCCCCCTGATCCAGATTATTTCCTAAAAAATAAACTGGCTCATAATACGAGTTCCCAAAAGGCTTAAACTATTAAACCAAATAAAAAATCCGCTATTTTGTGCAGCGGATTTTATTTTCTATTGGACCTGGATCAAATACAAGACCTCTTGGACTCCCCTAAGTTCATCGGCTT
>CAYPUP010000457.1:0-1760 GCA_964413795.1 uncultured Ignavibacteriales bacterium | reverse complement strand
TCGCAGAGTGATAAATCCGCAACACAACGAAAAATTTTGTCGCACTTATTATACGAATTGACTGGGGCAAATCCTAAAGAAGATTTCAACACTACCGTTAATCGATTAAGACAATCTCAGCTATCAAGATTAGAGGAATTTGGATTAGGTGGACAATTTATCGCCGAGCTCTATAACGACCAGTGGTTTACCGCCACTACTGATGCAGTCCAATTAAACCAACTACCTGAACATTTATTTGCTGAGCTTGCCAACCAAAACTTGTCCCAGAATGATTTAGCTAGGAAGGTCTGCATATATTTAGCGGCAAAAAGCATGAAAGATGAAATCGATAATCTTTTTGATGCGGCTTTCTTATATCAACAAGGCTTAATCGACCAACATGACTTATTAGGAGGCACTTATAGTGCAATATTTGAATCTGTTAATCGCATTGTCAGTAATGAGGCCGCACAATTAGCCTTTCTTAATATGGGCGCTTCGACTCAAGTTGAAATGTTGCAACCTGACCTAGATAAATTTAGGCTAAAAGTTGGTGGAATTAAATTTAACGACATTATCCAAGGCAGAGTACCATTTCATGAATTAATTGTTTTTCCAAATGATCCCGATAAAGAATATCATGCCCGCCTTTATACTCCTGGACCGCCAGAAATCGAAGCAAAAGACCTAGGTGAAATTATCGTCAGAAATGATATCCCAGAAATTAATGAAGCTGGAGAGCAAGAAACTCATTTAGCCTTTCGTGACTATTCTGTCCAATACCCGCCCGTAATAGTAGAGGCATTGGCACAAATATTTCAGGAATACAATCAAGTTTTCCAGAGCTTGGTTAAAAAAAACCAAGAATGGCCAGACGATTATAAGTACTGCCAAACATCTGAGGGGAAACGAGTTAACCCTTTTGTTCAAATCGATATGAAAGGACTGCCTGAACAATTAATCAGTCAACTAGTAGACATGCCTGTTGAGGCTGTTGTTAACATCCTAAAACCCAGGATCTTTGAAATAGAAAATTCTTTAGCCAGATATAATTTAATGCGGGGTATATTTAGCTGGAATGGACAACCATCCCGTTTTCAGCAAAACATGGATGCTGCCTTAGACAGATTTCGAGAAAAATATCACCGGCCGGTAGCCTTACTGGCCGTCACTAAAAGCAAATACGAACACATGCTCGCTACCGAATTTGGCTTAACCCCTGACTATCCCCGTCGTCATAATCCTGAATATATTCACGCTTTATCCGGTTTTGATTATTTTTTCGGTCCTGAGGATTTTGACGCCCATTTATCTGAAAATAACGGAGAATGTCAATATATTCTTTATTCCCGTACTTCATTACCCTTAGATATATTACAAAACCCTGGCAGTAAAATTGATATTCCTTTGCTCCAAAATCCCCAAACCAGAAAGGTCATTAGGGAAAATTCTATTTCCTTCAATATTGACGATCTTGACAGTGATCCCCAAAATGCCATCAACGATACTAAAGCTTATCTGGAACCAATGGGTATGGGTTTTACTGTTACCAAACCAGAAGACCTTGACAGCCCTGAATTTTTGGCTTTTCTGGCCGAGAAAGGATTAGTTAACGCTGACGGAAAAATCAAATCGGAATTAAATATTCGCTTAAAGCCCGTAAAGGGTTTTTACGGTTGTTATCAGCACATAAGAGAACAGGCGGGGAGTAAAACCCTGGCAGGTAAGTTAAAAAATGGCTTAAATCAGTTGAGATAATAAAAACACCATCAAAAAAT
>CAYPUP010000456.1:0-1760 GCA_964413795.1 uncultured Ignavibacteriales bacterium | reverse complement strand
AACAACGTAAGCCTCGGGTTGATAATAATCGTAATAACTTATAAAAAATTCAACCGCATTATTTGGGAAAAATGCTTTTAGTTCCCCAAAAAGCTGGGCGGCCAGAGTCTTATTATGTGACATAACCAGCGTAGGTCGACCATATCGGGCTATAACATTAGCAATCGTAAAAGTCTTCCCGGAACCGGTCACACCAAGTAGAGTCTGATGTTTTCGATTTCTTTCAAGTCCCTTGAGCAGCTCCTCAATTGCCTGTGGCTGATCCCCTTTAGGGCTATAAGGGGATTGCAGATCAAAAGGGCTTGCATTTATCTTTTTTGTAACAATTTCAGACATTTTCATTCCAATTATTAGACGAATTAAAACTTAATATATGCAAATTGATTTTTAGATCAATCACAATTGCCATTCTCATAAGTTATTGCTGTAAATAGATGTGGAACTAAGTAAATACTTGAGGGTGTAATGAAAGATGTATATATTTCTCCCGGTTTGAAGAATGAACTGGAAGAACAAAGAAGTTTTGCCTTGACTTCATAAGTTTAAGTATTACCTTGTTGGGCTTAACCTATGACTGGATAATAACTTCTAATTATTTTTTTGGAGGATGGTTGATGTACGCTGTTTTTGAAATTTCCGGAATTCAGTTCACCGCACAAGAAGGTGATGTTCTTAAAGTACCTTTTCAGAGCGGAATTGAAAAAGGGAACAAACTGGATATAGAAAGAATCCTGCTTATAAAAGACAAGGATAATACATTAGTTGGCACTCCTACTGTCGCTGATGTTAATATTGACGCTGAAGTATTGAGCAATGGACAGAATGATAAGGTACTTATTTATAAATATAAAAAACGTACTAAATATCGCCGCACCCAGGGTCATCGCCAAAGATTTACTGAAATTAAAATCAACAAGATATCAACTACAGGTAATTAGAATTAGTTGAATTTTATGAAAATACATCGAGCAGGGATTGCTCTTTTAATTTGTCTGTTATTATCAGCCTGGTTTCAAATCGGTCATGCCCAACAGCAGCATCAGATTGTTGACGTTGTTGTCGAGGGAAACCGGGTTGCAACCAGATCCCTGATTATGGGTGTATCTTCTCTGGATGTTGGTACCACTCTCAGTCCAGCTGCTGTCTCAGAAACAATCAGGCGCCTTTATGGTTTGGGAATATTTTCTAATATAAACATTGAAGCTGAGAATACTTCCAGCGGAGTAGTTGTTTATATCGTAGTTGTTGAATTGCCAAAACTAAGCGGCTTGGAATTCATCGGCAACAAGAAAATCAAAACCAAGGAACTAAAAGAGAAGCTTGGCGTGGCAGTGGGCGGTTATATATCATATTTTTTGATTGAGAAGAATAAAAACGATATTTATAAAGTCTACGCCGAAAAAGGTTATTTCCAGGCTGATATTTCTCCTTCTCTTAATTACAATGCTGATTCCTCGGAAGCTGTTCTGACTTTTAAAATTGATGAAAAATCAAAGATAAAAGTTGAGCAGGTCGTGTTGACAGGCAACAACAGAGTTGAAGCCAATCAACTGATAAAAAAAATGCGAAACCGTAAAAGAGGTTTCCTGAAAAGCTCCGACTTCGCCCAGGATAAATATGATGAGGATCTGGAAAAGATTATAATTGAGTACCATAAACGGGGCTATATCGATGCTTACCTGATTTCCGATTCTCTGAGTATTGATACAACCAGAAACCGGATGACCGTTTATCTCAATGTTTATGAAGGACCTCTATAT
>CAYPUP010000455.1:0-1775 GCA_964413795.1 uncultured Ignavibacteriales bacterium | reverse complement strand
ATTCAACAATGTGTATTGTAATGGATTATATAAATTGGAGGTGGGGGGAATCGAACCCCCGTCCGAAAATAACGCCAGGCTGTCATCTACGTGCGTAGTCGATCTTTATTTTCTCGTCCCGTAAGCTGCCAACCGACAGGCCACTTAAAAGACCAAGTCTCTTAATTTAAATGATTCTTAGAGACGTCGAATCACCGAGTCTTCTTTATCGACGCTGTATCCCGACCCTGAAGACATAGAATCAGGTACAACGAGCTGCTCTATTTCTAGGCTGCTAAGGCGTAATTAGATTCGCCAATTAATTGTTTTGCCCGGTTTGATAACGAGGCTCCAGACATCCCCGGCACGCCAACAACCCCTCACTAAATCCGTCGAATCCTGTTCACCCCCATAATAGGTAAACTGGTCAACTTAGGGTGTTGAGCCAAAATAAGCGTCAATGACACTCATAAAACAAAAGTTCAATATTAATATACTCAAAAGTTGTAATATATTCAACACAATCTGCACTATTTAAACAATTATTAGAGGAAAATGTTTCAACAGGCCTTACCTGTTTTACTGGCCTTGCCTGTTTAATATCCATTACCAGTAGATATTAACAAATGAAAAGCACTAAGGTTCAACAAGTTTACCGGCGTCTTCGTATTCACCTGAAACCTGATGCAGTATCTTGTAGCTTTTGATCTTTTGATCGGCTTCCATGCCCCATCCGCTTACAACACCCTCAGAACTGGTGATTCGTACAAAAGCATCGGTAAATATTTTGTCAGTTTTGGGATTCCAGTTCAGCTTGTCGGTTTCAAGTTTGGTGCCCTCTTCAGTAACAACTATGACATTCCCATAAATAATATACTGCCGGGTCTCTTCTCTGATTACAGATGAATCGCCGGTTACTGTTGAATTAACATGCCCAAGCGAGTCAAAATTCCTGATTTTCAGATCATAAGCCATTGTCGAGTCAAGAGCATTAAACTGGATGATTTTATAAGCCACTATTTCAGAAGTTATTTTACCCTTATCAGACAGAAGAATCGTTGCGCCATTGACTTCGGAATCAGGAGAATTCAGTACCGTAGAATCATTCTGATCATTACGACTGATATCATTGCGATTGCACCCGGTCATTACTACAAGTAACAAAATTAGAGCCAAAATACATTTTATAAAATCAATCTTCATTTTCTTTTATACACCTTCTTTATATACATCGGCGCGTAAAGACGATAAAAACAGAAAAATGTCAAGAGCTTTTTTCCTGTTTTGTGTGCCAGCGGTCATGCAGCCAGATCCATTGGGACTTGTAATTGTTGATAATTGACTCCAATTCCCTGACACAGGCGGTTGTTATCTCTATGGCATCTATAGAGATATCGCCTGATAGTGGGATATCAACAATCGGTCTGATTATTATATGATAATGGTTGTCATCAATACGGACACAAGCCAGTGGCAAAAAAGCTGAGCCTGTTTTTAATCCCAATATAGTCTGACCAACAGAAGTATAAGCCGGTTTTCCAAACCATTCGATAAATTCACTTTTCACTCTATGAGAATCAGTATCTATTAAAACCCCCAGTCCATTGTTCTTTTTCAGCCATTTAATAATCTTAATAGGGGGATCGGTTGTAGATATATTTGTCACTCCCATCGAGGTACGATTTGAAACCAGAATCTCATCAATTCGCTTGTCGTACATTTCGCGGGCAATTACGGCAAAATCATATTCGAGAGTACATAAATAAGCCGCCATCAACTCAAAATTACCAATATGG
>CAYPUP010000454.1:0-1793 GCA_964413795.1 uncultured Ignavibacteriales bacterium | reverse complement strand
AAAATTTCACGATCCGGAGGCGTATAACTCTCGCCATTCAATTTTGCTTTAATTGCCTCTTTGGCTATCTGCAGCAGGCACTGTTTATCATCGATAGACAACTCTTCCTGCTTTTTCTTGCTGGGCATCAATCCAATTTCAGGGGGTAATGATTTGGCTTTTTTATCAATGACAATAGCTGCGGATAAATAACCGACCACACTGCTGAAGTCGCTCGTTGTTTCGGCTGAAGTAGTATAGTGTAAAGTATGTGTTCGATGTGCCCCGAGACGTTTGGCTGCTTTCATAGCCGCTACCAGGGGACCTCCGCCGCAGGCTTCGCTTGTACCCGACTCAAGCAAATCCCAAATTTTATCGAAATCGAACCCCTCTACAGCTTTTTGTATTTTACCATCCATCACTCGCGCTTCTTTATCGCTGTGCTCATGAGAGAGGTCGGTGGAGACTACTATTAATGTATTGGTCCCTTTTACTGTCGCGGCCAGGGTTTCGGCCAGGGCATTGATTGTATCCTCTTCCTGCTCGCACATGACAATCGCCACCAGTTTGAATTTGCCCAAAGCTATCTGCAGAAAGGGAAGCTGAACTTCAAGAGCATGCTCCTGACGGGAAGCGCCGGTGCCATGACCCATGCGGGAGAAATAGACTTTTGGACTTATACCGGCAATTTTCCGGGAAAGGACTTTATCAATTTCAACGATACCCAATGGGGTCTCATAGCCATCGCCGTCATATACCGAAGAACCCTGATAAAAAACGCGATGAGAAGGTGAGATAACAATAACCGTCTCATACTGCTCCCCTTCGAGAAGCTTATAAGCATAAGCGGCCGTTTTGCCAGAATAGATATAACCGGCATGAGGAACTATCAAAACCTGCGGACGGCCATCAATTGGTATTTTCTCAACTTCAGAAAAATAGCCGGCAATTGTTTTAGCCAGTTCGGAGGGTGATCCAGGGTAAAACATCCCGGCCACAGCCGATCGCCTGATTTCGAGCTTTTCATCATTCATGGCTACATCTTACGTTCAGGAGGCTTAAAAGTCAATTGATTGCTTTAAGCAGACCAAAAATAGCTAATATATATAAAAATAATCCATTTTGTTGTGATTTGTCGGAACCTATTGGATGCCTGATTTGTTTCAACCTATGGAGAGGATAATTTACTAATTGTTTTGGATAACAAGGAGACCACATGAAAAAAGCTACACTGATTCTTTCATTATTTGTTCTGCTGGCCATTTCGGGGCCGGTTTTTGCCTGCGGTAATGATGATGCCTCAATTATTAAAGCATCGGACGTTAAGACTGATGACGCCTCTTTTGAGGGCACTCTGGTATGTTTGGGTTGTGATCTGAAGAAAACCGAAGGAGCCAATTCTGACTGCAAGATTTCGGGGCATACTTTTGCCATTAAAACTACTGATGGCAGCTATATAAGCCTGATGGAAAATAAGTATTCCACCGATTTACTCAAGGTTGAAAGCAACCACAACAAGGCGGTTAAGGTTCAGGGAGTTTATTTTGCCAAAGCCAATATGCTTGATGTAAAATCTTTCACTATTGACGGTCAGGAAAAAAGCTGGTGTGGTCAATGCAGCAAGATGGACGGCTGTATGTCCTCCAAATAGAAAATGTAAGTGCCAAAGGCACCTTACGGGCGAAGCTTGTTTTATTGGCTAAAAGAATTTTTATACCAAAAATAATTTAGATTGCGAACTAAATAAAAAAGAAGTGCCGAATTGAAAAGCGGCGCTTCTTTTTTTATCAGCAAAACCATTTTAATATTTGAAC
>CAYPUP010000453.1:0-1799 GCA_964413795.1 uncultured Ignavibacteriales bacterium | reverse complement strand
TTAACGGTAACCGATACGGGTTTCGTTACCGCCAACCGCTAATCTTGACCTGCTTATCTTGCTTGCCTTGCTTGATTTACTTATTTAAAATGACATTTTTAGAACAACTTGTTTCTGGGGGGGTGATAAAGCAAGCTCAAATTAAGGAAATAAATGAGCGTGCCTTGCAAAAATATGATGGTGATATTTATAAAACCCTCCTTGAATTTGGTATGGATGAAGATACTCTCCTCTCTTTGAAAGGGAATTTTTTTGGTTTACCAGTGCGTAAAGTTAATACTAAAACTTTAAGTCCGGATATTTTGAAATTTATACCAGAAGATTCGGCGATTCATTACAGAGTTGTGCCGATTGGAATGGAGAACAATATTCTCTCTGTTGGTATTGTTGATCCGCAAAAAGAAGATACTATTGACGCTCTGCATTTTATTTTTTCCAAAACTGGCATGCCATTTAAGCTTTATCTTATTTCTTCGACTGACCTTGAGGCCGTGTTGGCAAATTACAAAGGAGTTACTGGACAAGTTGAAAAAGCCTTGTCGGATCTTGATATTGACATTGGAGCCGAAAGCGCGGGTGTTGTGGGGATCGCAGAAAACATTGATATAACAGCTCCAATTAAAACGACAGAATTGAAGCCAGGCAAGCCCTCCTATGCCAAGACTATGAAGGGCGAGGAAGAAAAAATTGTCGAGGAAGCGCCAATTATTAAAATCGTAGCTGTGCTTTTGCGTACAGCGGTGGAAGGAAATGCTTCAGATATTCACATTGAAAATATTGGTGACAAGGTAAAAGTCAGATTTCGTGTTGATGGAGTGCTCCATACTAGTCTTATTTTGCCTCTTAATGTTTATCTAGGTGTTGTTGCCAGAATAAAAATTCTTTCAAAACTTCGGCTTGACGAAAAGAGGAAACCTCAAGATGGCGGTTTTTCCGCCAAGATTGAAGGCAGAAAAATTGATTTCCGCGTTTCTACTTTTCCAACTTATTATGGTGAGAAGGTGGTGATTCGTATTTTGGATGCTGAAAAAGGAGTGAAGACGCTTGATATCTTAGGACTATCACCTGAACATTTGAAGATGATTCATGAAGCTCTTTCTAGACCTTATGGACTTATTTTGTTAACTGGTCCAACTGGTTCTGGCAAGACTACGACTCTTTATTCAATGTTAAATGAGCTTGATCGGGAAAAAGAAAATATAGTTTCGCTTGAAGATCCGGTTGAGTATCATATCCCCGGTGTAAACCAATCGCAAGTTATGCCGGAAATTGGGTATAATTTTGCCTCTGGTCTCCGATCAATTCTTCGTCAGGATCCGGATGTGATTATGGTCGGCGAAATCCGAGACAGAGAAACAGCGGAGCTTGCTATTCAGGCGGCATTAACCGGTCACTTAGTTTTTTCTACACTTCACACCAATAATGCTATCGGCGTTGTACCACGTTTGGTAGATATGGGTATTGATCCATATCTTATCGCACCGACTTTACTCCTCGTGATGGCGCAAAGACTTGTTCCAGTGCTTTGCGAATCATCTAGAAAAAAAATAATAATGGATCTAGGAATAAAAGAATTAATAAATAAACAATTTAAGGACTTGCCAGAAGAATATCGTAATAAATTAATTATACCTGACGAAATGTATGAAATTATTCCGTCAGCAGAGTGTCCAGAGGGCACAAGTGGCCGAACTGGAGCATATGAAATGTTTATGGTTGATAAGGATATGAAGAATGTAATTTTAAAAAATCCTGTCGAACTTGAATATCGCCGAACGGCGTCTGCCTCAGGATGGTCG
>CAYPUP010000452.1:0-1804 GCA_964413795.1 uncultured Ignavibacteriales bacterium | reverse complement strand
AGAATCATGGGAACTATAATCGAATCATTTAAAGTAACATCAACCAATATAAAATGCCTTTTAAAGTCAAAAGGGACTTGCACCAGATTAGATTTCTTGAGAAACGAAGGCTCCATCATATCCAGTTCTAATGATTGGCGGGGATAATCAACCGTAATATAAAAGCGCTGGAGAATCTCATAGCCGATAAGTCCATCAGGCATCCCTCTTCGCTGATCTTTAATGATTTTTGATAAATCGATTACGTTTGCATCGAGGTTGTAAAGAGTCTCATCCCCCATTTCGAGTGAACGAAGATTGAAGGCATAAACTTCGCTGGAACCATCAACCCCGGTAACGGATCGGCGAGGCTGCTTGTTTTCCAGTTTAAGATTATTATTTTCAACGAAAGTTTTATCGATATAAAGGAAATCAGCCCCGGTATCTATCCCGAACTTCCCCTTTGCGTTACCATTGAGAGTTACGTTAACTTCCACCAAACCCCGCATAGGATCAAAGGGTATGCTTTCCGCTTTCAGGAGAGAAGCAAAAAAAAGAAATATTATTAATGATAATCGTCCCATATTTTAATAATCGGAACTAATCAATTAAAAGTAGAGAATAATTTTACGGATAAGCTAATTCTTTTCTCCTTTTGATAAATACGATAACCAGGCCAATCACCAATAATGTTGTTCCAAACCAGACAAAATTGATTATTGGCTTTTTAGAGACATCGAGAATCAGCTTCTCAGGATTTTTATTACTTACTAAACCGGGTATATCGAGTACCACAGCCTTCTGGTCAGCTAAAACCTGCATAATCGTTGCTTCGAGCAACTCGCCATCGCCAAAAAAGGCTGATTCGTAATTCAGTTTCGATTTCCCCTGATCATCCAGACCCATAATAATTTTAGGTGTCAGGGTATCCGTAATATCATTATAAGAGACTTCGACATTAGCTGTAATCACAGCATCATCTGCTCCATGATCTCCCATATTATAGCCTAAGAATTTAAACTTATAGTCTTTAGCTGTAATAACCTCACCCGGCGGTAGAAGAATACCCCGCAGAGCATCATTCCCTTCCTCGATCTGCTGGGGTGAAAAATAAATATCACTTAAAAGTTGCCTCTTAATATAAGGTCTTTTCATAATGCCGTTCATGCGTTCCGAGAAATAAAGCTGAGGATGAGCCTGTTCTATGGATCCGTTATCATCTATTTCAATAAGGAGTTCGTTTTTTGGATGAGTTATTTCGTTGGCCATGCCGTTATAAGTAACATTTAAGCCAAAGACCTCGATTGGATCGCCTTTTATCAGAACCAGTCTTTGGTTCGTAAAAAAGGCGGATGAGCTCATAATGCCAATAAGCATAAACCCAAAACCAAAATGGGCAATCATGCCTCCGGAAAATAAAATATTTTTGCGGGCAATTTTTATAAAGGCGGTGACATTAGCAATGATACAAGCTGCAGCCATAGCAAAATAAAGAATATAAATATGCTGGGAAACATCGGCTAAAAGACAAATAATTATTGTTACAACAAAACCTATAAGAGCCGGAATAATATACATCACCAGTTCTTTAGTAAGAACAATCATGCCTATTCCGGTGGCAACCATAGTAAAGACAATCACAAAAACAAAATCCGGTTCAGGCGACAACATCGTCATTACAGTTGATATGCCTGCTGTAGCGATAATCAGAGCTATCGTTTTTATAAACCAATTTTTAGGAACAATAGGTTTAAAAGTTGCAAATGTTGCAAGTATCAAAAGGAATGAATAAAGAATAGCAAATGGGACAGCAAAGCTGTTGTAA
>CAYPUP010000451.1:0-1807 GCA_964413795.1 uncultured Ignavibacteriales bacterium | reverse complement strand
CACTAACTTCTAAACCTCACCTGTCGATCGCAATTCTTTTTTTATAAAAGTATCAAGGAGGCCATTTACAAATTTGGATGATTCCTCGGTAGAATATTTTTTGGCTAACTCAATAGATTCATTGAGAACAACTTTAATCGGGACATCGGGAAATTCAACCAATTCGATAATTCCCATTCTGAGAATAACGAGATCAATTGTAGCTATCCTGCTGATTTCCCAATTCTCAGCAAGGGCACTGATTTTTTCATCGGCAAAAAGAGTTTTCTGTAAAACCGCACGAAACAGTTTTCGGACAAACAGAAGATTATTCTCGGTCAGCTTAATATTCTCAAGAATTTTTTTTAAACTCTCCTCAGGAGAATCCTTCAAACATTCGCTGGCATAAAGAGCCTGGAGAACAATCTCCCTTGCCTTGCGGCGAGGAGATTCGGTCATAATTATTCCATCACCTTGTACAGGTTTACCAGTTCAATAGCTGCTTCAGCTGCATTCCAGCCTTTGTTGCCTGCTTTGGTTCCTGAACGTTCGATTGCCTGCTCAAGAGTATCAGCTGTGACAATGCCATATATAATCGGCAAATCCAAATCAAGGGCTAATTTGGCAATCCCTTTGGTTGTTTCGCTGGCGATATAATCAAAATGTGGCGTATCACCCCTGATCACCACTCCCAGACAAATTACCGCATCATATTTGCCGGACTTTGCCATCTTAGAGGCGACATATGGTATTTCAAAGGCTCCCGGACAAAAAGCAACACTGATCTTATCTTCCGAAGCGCCGTGCCGCACCAGACAATCAACCGCCCCTTCAAGCAGCTTGTCGGTCAGGAAGTTGTTAAACCGACTTACAACCAGTCCAAATTTAAAACCTTTGGCCTGAAGATTTCCCTCTAATTTTTTATAACTCATAGTTAAGCTCCGACCTTTTTTATGTGGAGAATGTGCCCCATTTTATCTCTTTTTGTTTCCATATATTTACGATTATATTTTGTCAGTTCTATCTCCAAGGGGACCCGCTCTGTTATTTCCAAGCCGTAACCCTTAAGACCGATAACTTTCTTGGGGTTGTTCGTAAGGAGCCTGATAGACGTCAAACCCAGATCAGATAGTATCTGAGCTCCGATGCCATAGTCGCGCAAATCAGGTTTGAAACCGAGTTCCTCATTAGCCTCGACAGTATCGCGGCCATTTTCCTGGAGTTTGTAGGCTTTGATTTTATTAACCAAACCTATTCCGCGTCCTTCCTGGATCATATATAGGACTACCCCGCACCCCTCTCTTTCAACCTGACTCATCGCAGCATGCAGTTGGTCGCCGCAATCACAACGACTGGAGCCGAAGATATCGCCGGTAATACAGCTGGAATGGACCCGAACAAGAACATTTTCTTTCCCGGATATTTCACCTTTGGTTAAAGCCATGTGGTAGTGTTCATCAATATCACTGTTGTACAGGTGAAGCATGAAGTTACCATATTGGGTGGGGAGTTCAATCGTTTCAACCTTATAAATCAGCTTTTCGGTTTTATGACGATAGGCGATAAGATCACGAACAGTAATAAATTTCAAGTCATATTCTCTGGCTAATTCCTGCAGACGGGGAACTCTGGCCATGGAACCGTCATCATCCATAATCTCACAAAGCATCCCAACCGGATTCAAACCAGCTAATCGGGCTAAATCAACCGAGGTTTCAGTATGGCCGGCTCTCTTGAGAACCCCACCTTGAACCGATTGGATTGGGAAGACATGGCCGGGACGACCCAAATCTTCAGGTCTGGTATCAGTACTGGCTAACGCTTTAAT
>CAYPUP010000450.1:0-1807 GCA_964413795.1 uncultured Ignavibacteriales bacterium | reverse complement strand
CGGAATTTCTTTAAAATCAGGATTAGCAGCGGTTTGTTTCCATACGTCAGGTCCAATTACGATATAGTTCTCACCTAGTTTTTCTACCGTGAGTCTGGCTTTTGTCGAGATAACTGTGTAGATCCCCCCAATTTTATTGCAGATTTCCCAACTTGTTTCAAAGAGAAAATCAGGAGTGATTATTGTATTGTTATTAGATTCCATGGATCAATTTCTTTCTATTGAATAGTGGTTTTTTTTAAATAAAGTTGCAAACATAAGAATTACCTGTCTGCCACTTGCATTCAAAATGCATTTTAAATAAGCTGATCAGTTCCGGCGTTCAATGTTAACCCTGATAACCAGCATGTGAATAAACTTGCTGATTATTTAATAAATGATTTTATTTTATCTTCAATAATCCGCTGGTATTTCCTGATCTTGGTTTTATTCACTTTCTGCAAGCGGGCTTGAACTTCATGGAATTGTTTATTGAATTTGACTCCCATATTGGGAATTATTTTATCGACCAGTTCTTTTTCGGCATCTTTTAACGCGATAGCCAGGGTTTCAACATCAATTTCTTTAAGTAATTTTTTGATCGTAGAATCCGACATGTCTTTCATTTCTTGTAGACTTGTTCCGCGGGATTTTTGTACTATTTTTTTTATCTTTTCAGTAGCTTCATCTACCTTTTCAAGTGCAATTTTCCCTGCTTTTTCAGTTACTATTCCGGCTGCATTTTTTAGCTCCGTCATATCGCCCTGAGAAAATTGACTGCATTTTTCAACCTGTAGGATAAAATCACTTAACACATTCATATAGTTAATGAATGCTTCGTACGGAGTGCCATAAGGATTGAAGTATTTGTGAACATCCCCATCTGAAAACCACTTGGTACACATGTAATAAAAGTGATCGGATGTTTGCAGGTACGACCATGCTTTTAACAAATCAGGGTCATTGCATTTCCTGACGGTTTCTTCCAGTGAATAGAGTTTTCCGAATGCTTCATTCTGTAGGTCGTTACCTAACCAGGCCGTTACATCACGTTCTTCATCGGCCCATGAAATGGGATAAGGAACGTGGATGGCACCTACCGGTTGCAGTTTTTCATTTAGTTCATGAGGTGTGGCGAATTTGTATTTTCCGCTTTTCAGAAATTCACCGGGTAACGCCTTCACAAAATCAAAAATACCTGTTTCTGCCCATTGGTGTTCGCCAAAGGTTTCATAATCCATAAAGAGATTGATGACTTCATCTTTTTTATCCAGTTCATCGAACCATTTAACGTACTTGTCGGCAGTCAAAGGGTAACCGGCCCAGCTTTTATTTGAAAAACGGAACGCGATATCATCACTCAGGCGATAATTTTTTAATAACAATTTCAGGTCAGGCCGTTTGGCACTGTTGTACATAAAGTTGGGGCTTCTCCATCCAAGTATATGTTTGGCACCTTCGGTCAGCATCAGCTTAAATCCCATGTCAGCTACCAATTCGCCAATGGCATCGCTATAGATGAGTTCCGTATTTCTGAATGTGGTAGGGGTGTAGCCGAAGAGTTTTTTAATTTTTTCGCCTTGCTTGTTCACCTGGCGTTCAAATTCCTGCTTGCTTCGTAGTGATGCCAGGGAATGTGCATAAGTTTCCGTGAGGAATTCAACATTTCCGGTATCGGCGAGCTTTTTAAAGCTTTTAATCACGTCCGGTGCGTAATTTTCGAATTGATCCAGGGCAATGCCCGAAATGGAAAAACTCACCTTAAAGGCTGATCCATACACCTTAATCAGCTTTAAAAGCAAGGTGTTCATGGGTAGATAACTCTTTT
>CAYPUP010000449.1:0-1812 GCA_964413795.1 uncultured Ignavibacteriales bacterium | reverse complement strand
TGTATCTGCAGCGCATGAAAAATATAAATCAATATTTCTGGGGCCGGTTTGATAATAGATAGTATCCCCCGGGGTAGGCACAATACGCCGCCATGTTTTTCCCCCATCGCGGGAGCCTAAAAACCCACCAGCCCAGCCGGTATAAAATAGCCATTCATCATCATTTTTAGCATCATAATAACCGGTTATATCAAAAATTGTCCGTTGGCCTCCCAGAACATATGGTAATGTACCAAAATCTGCTTCCAGCCAGTTTCGTCCGTTGTCAGCAGTATAGGTTAGTGCATCGGAAAAACTGACGTTACGGCCTCCAATTGATTCAGTATGTCCAACCCCTAACCATAATCTATTATTGAGTGAAAACAGAGCCGAGACCTGATTGGCCGGAAGACCGTTATCGGTATTATACAAAAGCCAGGTGTCTCCACCATCAAAGGAGAAATTGACCCCTTCGGTGGTAGCCATCCACAACCCTCCGTCATGAACAATAATATCAATAACAGAGTTACTGGCAAAAGTAGTATCCGGTTCATCCAGGGCAAAATGCCCGATAGGTTTTGCCATAAGAGCGATGGGCAGCAAAAAGATAACAATTACGATCAGTTTATATTTCACATTTTCTCCCATAAAAAAACAGCCGCAAACAGGTGCTGTCAGCCTGCCGTAACGGCTTATATTATGATTATATTCCATTCAAATCAGTTTCTTCCCAAAGCAGACGGACCTGCTAATCTATAGCACGTCCGAACATAGAGAATTATTTAATCGATAGCAAGATCTTTCCTGTAACACCTCCTTTAGCTTATTTACAAATAGAAACGTGCAAAGATCCCGCAATGTTCATAAATAATTGTTACAAAACGACTTTTACAAAGGTAATTGAATTTGATATCGAATCGAGCATAAAATACTGTTCGGCATGAAATGGCATATAGAAGAGCTTGGTCTCTTTTACCAGGGAAGTAATGTCATGCATCGCAAGAGTGCTGGAAATCCCCATTCTTTCGCGGGCATAAATAACCTGAGCCAGAACAATTGCCTCGGAAGGGCTTATCTGAACAGGCTTAAACCGTTCATCACAATCAATCAGGGATATCAAGTCAAGTTCCGGAAAAGCAACAGTCATACGCCGGGAGAGTTTATAAGCTGACTCAAGATTTGACATTCTCATGGCTGGAATTATCAGATGTTCAAGATTTTCGTTACTCCCAAAAGCCGAGCCCAGACTCCTGGAAATACTATTCTCAAATTTTAATGACCAGAATGGGATTAATACATCCTTGTCGGTACCAGAGTTTGATGTAATCTCTAATTCATTATTAAAGAGGCTCGCCCTTTCCATGGAGATTAATTGCTGGCAATTACTGCAAATATAGATATATGATTGTTCTGCCGAAAGATCCTCACCGCAATTTGGACAGCGGTGATGGTCAATATCCAACTTGCCAAATTCCATTTTAATTGGTTCAGACTCTTCATTTTGTGGATTTCCGTTTATTTGTTCTACATTCTTTATCACCCGGCCTGTTACCCCATCGATAATCCATCGGCCATATTTATGTCCGATATGAGATTCAACGATAAAATATGGAAAATATATCAATGATGCCATGGGCTTGAATAGAACATTCTTATTCTGTCCAAAATCAGCTACCTCGATTTGGCCGACTGTTTGTACCGATTTCTCTAATCTTTTATAAGCCTCTTCCCAGGGAATAATAACCGGCATGGCTTGAATATCATCATCGATATTTTCTCCCGAAAAGGGAACAGCTAAAATGTATTCGGTTCTCAAACCTAACGATGAGGGAA
>CAYPUP010000448.1:0-1813 GCA_964413795.1 uncultured Ignavibacteriales bacterium | reverse complement strand
GATTCTGCACATTACTACTCCGGTCACCCAAATATTCAAAACCGGAGAATCTCTGAAAATATCAATTCTAAACCAGAAGGACACCCTTATTCCTGTAAAAGATGTCGCTCATATTTGTCTTTGGGGCAATGTCCAGATAACCACGCAGGCCCTGCTTGCGGCGACAGACTGCGGCATTACCGTCACTTATTTAACCGGAGGCGGCTGGCTACGGGCGGTTACAACTCCGCCGCTTACAAAAAACGTTTTCCTGCGACGACAACAATATATCCACTGTGATAGCCCTCAGAGCAGTCTTGCGGTCAGCCGGTGGATTGTTTCGCCAAAATCGCGAATCAACGGACTCTTTTAAGAAGAAATGGCTCTTCCAAGGAGATTCTTTCTGAAATGACGTCGTTAAAAAAGAGAAGCGAACAGGTTGATAATCCGGATTCACTTCGGGGTATGGAAGGAAGAGCGGCCAGACTTTACTGGCAAAGCTTTCCGGGACTTCTCAAAGAAAAAAACGGTGCGGCTCTTGAAATGAACGGACGGAACAGAAGGCCTCCTGAAGATCCTGTGAATGCGCTCCTTTCTTATGGCTACGCCATGCTTCTTCGGGATTGTCTCGTCTCACTTCACAATGCGGGCATGGATCCCTATTATGGAGTATTCCATGCCGTTGTTCCGGGACGACCGGCTTTGGCCCTCGACTTGATGGAGGCCTTCAGGCCGTTAATTGTGGATTCCGCGGTACTCAGATTCATCAATGAGGGTTCTCTTTCAACAAACGATTTTATTATAACCGCTGGTGCCTGTTTGCTGAAACCTTCAGCCAGGAAAAAGTGGATCATGGCCTATGAACGCCGGATTGATGAATTGGTTACTCACCCTTTGTTTGGATACCGGCTCTCGTACCGAAGATTGCTTTCAATGGAAGCACGTCTGCTTGGCCGGTATTTTGTCGGTGAAACAGATGAATATTATCCTGCAACAACGAGGTGATTATGAGACAATATGTGCTGGTGTCATATGATGTGTGTGATGCGAAACGCCTGCGCCAGATATACAAATTGATGCGCGGTTATGGAGAACATATTCAGTACTCTGTCTTCCTTTGCCAACTGACTGATAAAGATATGGTTGTCCTGAAAGAAAAAATCTCAGATGTAACAAATCAGAACGAGGATCAGGTAATGCTGATTCGGCTTGGAAATGTAGATGCAGTAAATCAGGTTGGATATCCGGAAAACTGGCAGGTAATCGGCAGAAAAATCCATTTGCGTGATACAAAAGTAATGGTGTTTTAGTGCCTTACTCCTCAGTTCCTGTCAAAAAAACAAGAAAATGATGAGGAGCAATTGGGTTGCGGGTTTACGCGTTAGCTGTATTAAAATTTTTTTCATTCAGCTTGACATAATCGGCTTTTAAATGTATGGTCTAAAGTGCGCCTACAGGGTGCAAGTTGTTATGGATGATGTGCCACGGATTTTTAAAGAGATTCAAATTCATACAGTTGTTTTATTTTGATTTGACCAATTGTAAAATCGCCAGTTTTTGCTATGTTGGATTATGACAAATAGTTGTCAGCTGACTGATGTCAATGCTCAACTATACGGGAATTGCTTTTCGAGCAGCTGGTTTAGGTAATTTTTCTCAAGCCTGCTCGAAGCAGTGAAAAGCAAAGGGTTAAAGACTCTTTGGTACTATATAAGGACGGCACTATTTTATACTTTGGCAAAGCCGCTCGAAAACTCAACGATAAGACTTTGCTATTAATGAGGATAGAAAGAAGCGGTCTGACCGGATCAAATCAATAAAAGACAGCTGGCAC
>CAYPUP010000447.1:0-1837 GCA_964413795.1 uncultured Ignavibacteriales bacterium | reverse complement strand
CCAACCAGCCCTCCAATAAGCCCTATTAGACCTCCAATCAACCCCCCGATTATTCCAAAAATGCCAGCCAGAAGACCAATTATAATCCCAAATCCACCGGTGGCTAAGATACAGAAGCCAATAAAGATTAAAAAAACAGCGCCAATTACTTTAAGCATCATTAATTCTCCATTTAAGAGAAACTTTCATTAAATGCACATACAACAGAAGCGATACTTTCTTTTTAAAACTACGAAAATTTACTTACATAGTTTCAACTTCACAATATTTACTTTATTATTTGAATAAAATTCAATTATTTTTCGGCAATCCCAAGCCAAAATCAAACCGTTAAACACTTGCATAATAGTACAAATCCAATCATAATAAGTCAGGATTCTAATATGAATAACTCTAATTACAACGAAGAAAAAAGTAAAGCTTATTATACTTCACTGCGCATCCGTATGGTTGATCATCAATTGATTAGCCGGGGAATAAAAGATGAACTTGTTCTCAAAGCCATGAGGACTGTCCCCCGCCATAAATTTATTTCAGTTGAATACCGTGAGAATGCCTATCTTGATGGTCCCCAGCCAATCGGAAAAAATCAAACTATTTCACAACCCTTTATCGTAGCCTCTATGACTGAAAAGCTCCAAATAGATGGCAACAGCAGAGTTCTGGAAGTCGGAACAGGATGCGGTTATCAGACGGCCGTATTAGCCGAAATTACCAAATCCGTTTTTTCCATAGAACGAATTCCCGATCTCCTGGAAAAAGCCAATGATATACTGTTTGAGCTGGGATATAGAACCGTTAAAACTAAATTGGGGGATGGTATCAAAGGAATACCAGAACATGCTCCCTATGATGGCATAATTGTCACGGCGGCTTCATCGAACATTCCTGATGCTCTGATTGAACAGCTTGCCATTGGGGGGCGAATGATTATCCCGGTCGAAGAATCCTCGAATACCCAAAACCTGATGAAAATTATAAAAAACTCTCATGGACTTACAATTGAAAAATTGTATGAAGTCCGCTTTGTACCTTTGATAGGCGACTAAAATCGGAGGTTTTATGATTATCTATAAGGATACCATTGAAAATATCACCCCTGAACAACTACAAGGCTTTTTTGTTGGCTGGCCCAAACCGCCGTCTCCGGAGACACATCTGAATATTTTAAAGCAAAACAGTTACATGGTAATTGCCATCAATAACAAAACCGGGAATGTTGTCGGCTTTATAAATGTCATCAGCGACAATATTATGAGTGCCTATATACCCCTGTTGGAAGTCCTGCCAGAATATCAAAAAAGAGGTATCGGTAAGGAACTTGTTAAAAGAGTTCTTTATAAATTTAAGGGTATCTATATGTTAGATCTCTGCTGTGATACAGATAAGCAACCCTTTTATGAAAAACTTGGGCTTACAAAAATGACCGGTATGTATATCAGAAATTTTGATAGGCAGGCTTGCGAGTAAGGATTCCTCTATTGAAAGGCTGACAAAACACCGTAGTATTTTATCAAGAAAATCAGCCGATACAATATTAATAGATTGAATTATAGCTTTTATTTTTATATAATTAAGCTACAACTTTGCGGAGGCAGTTTGAGGACGATATTTACATTGCTGTTCTGCTTAATTTTCACTGGTGCAATCTCTGCTAATCAGGCTTTGAAAATATCTACCGACCAATATGGCTATCAGGGCGACATCGTCCAGGTTCGAATAACTCTTGAAGACTTTAATCCCGGCCTTGAACTGGGCGGATTTGATTTATTGATTGATTATGGTCAATTCCTTACTCTTAATTCCTTAGAACCGGGTTATCTGATATCTGATTGCG
>CAYPUP010000446.1:0-1838 GCA_964413795.1 uncultured Ignavibacteriales bacterium | reverse complement strand
TGTAATACTCATAGGATTTTTCGTCCTCCCACCAATATTTACCGCCGGAAACATTTACTTTTTTAACTCGGGGATGAACGTCCAGTTTAGCCTGTAATCTCTTTGCCTGTATCTCAAGTTCATCAAAGTTGAAACCATACATTGCCACTTTGAAATTAATCATTTCGCTTACCCCAAAATTGTTTGAGAAACCCTTACCAATACCATAAATATTCCAGTTTATCCCGCCCAAATCAATACTACGGGCAATTAACCTGCTCTTAAGCAAGTAGGGAAAAACATTGTCTGAAGACTGGTTATTAAATGTGATAATCATTTCGGCATATTGAGGGCCATATATTCTACTGTAATATTGAATTGTATTTCCGTACTGAGCGACAAATTTCTCCATTTCCACAAAAACCTTATTGAGCTGCCCGATGGTGGCTCCCTTTGGCATGGAAGCCTGCACGAATAATTTGGTTTCCTCAGCTTTGGTATAATAGGAATTTTCGAAAACATAGTACGAAAACAGGCGGAGACTACCTCCTAAATACTTGTTTACGTGCGTTTTTAAATGGTCGGTATACCATTCGCTACCCAAAGTCCTGTTGTATATGTTGGGCCACATTCCCTCTGATTGGATTTTGTTGGGAAGCATAAAAACAGGAAGTCCAAAGGCCAAAACAAGAACAAGGATAGCGGCAGTTCGGTAGCGCAACAAAAATGTAATAAATGCGGCATAATAACTGTTCATCCACACAATCATGCCTCTCCGTCTTCGTTTTTTGATTTGTTTTCCCATGTTCATGGGCATCATTTTTAAAAGTGCGGGGATATAAAATAGAGATACCGCGAGAGAAACTGACAAGTTAACTACTATAATGAGAGCAAAATCCCATAAGTTAAGCCGGAGCTCTTCAGGCAGAAACCAAACCACTATAAGCGAAACCATTGTAGTAAGCGTAGAGGCTAGAAGGGCAGTATAGACTTTTAGGTTTTTCCGGTAAATTAGGTGGTCGGTCATTACGATGGAGTTGTCGATGATAAGCCCAAGCGAAACCGTTATCCCCGCCAACGAATACAGATGAATTTCTATACCTAACAGGTAATAAAATATAAACGAAAGCGATAAGTTAGTAAAAAGACTAAGCACGATGAGCAATACATAGCGAAAACTTAAACTAACCAGAAAAACAAAAACCATCAAGATGAAGAAAGTTAGCAGGGTTCGCTTGTATATTTTCGAAAGCTCGTTGCTAACATATTCAGTTGAATCATAAGAGGTTTCTAATACATATGCATCGGGTAAAACGGATTTCATCTGGATTATTTTTCCGCGTATAAGTGTGGCCAGCTTCAAGGCATTGCTTCCTTTTTCAGGATAAATAACCAGGTTGATGGCATTTTTCCCATTTACTCTGAAATAGGAATTGGCTTCTTGTTTTACCCTTTCGATACGGGCTATTTCGCCTAAATAAATAATCCTGTTGCCTGCTTTTTTTACCGGAATGTTCTCCCATTGAATATTCATTGAGGACTGCAAGGCTAATTTCACGGACATTTTTTTTTCTGTATGGCGATTTTCTCCCTGTTCATATTCAATAACATGTCCAATCGGTTGATGGTGGAAAAACAATTTCAGCGCTTGCGTAATGTCTTCAGGCGTAATGGATAAGCGGTTGATGGTTTCCGGTTGATATATCACCTGCCACTCATTACCGACACCACCGTACACTATTATTTTTTCAATTCCGGCGATTAACGCCAGGCCTGTTTTGAGGTAGTTTTCGACGTATTCCTGAAGTATTTCGCTGTCGTGCGAACCAAATAAAGTATAAATGAGCAATGGTTTTTCA
>CAYPUP010000445.1:0-1847 GCA_964413795.1 uncultured Ignavibacteriales bacterium | reverse complement strand
ATTCGTAATGGTATAAATCAGTTTTTTATTTCCCCCGGGTCACGTTCCACGCCACTGACTCTTGCTGCTGCTTATAATACAAAAGCGCAATGCACTGTGCACTTCGATGAACGGGGGGCCGGATTTGCCGCATTGGGCTATGGACAGGCAACCGGCAAGCCGGCGGTGTTGATTTGTACTTCGGGAACCGCCGCGGCCAATTATTTCCCGGCTGTTATCGAAGCCTCGATGTCACGGATACCAATGCTTATTTTTACCGCCGATCGTCCGCCGGAACTTCGTGATACGGGAGCCAATCAGACTATCGATCAGGTGAAATTATATGGCAGCTATGTCAGATGGTTTCAGGACATAGCATGTCCCTCTTTGGATATTCAATCTGAGTATTTGCTAACAACAATCGATCAGGCGATATATCTGGCGCAGGATAATATTCCTGGACCGGTTCATCTGAATTGTATGTTCAGGGAGCCATTGGCGCCAGATAATAATGAAATTGATTTTAGTGATTATCTGTTTGGTATATCAAATTGGTCACAAAACAATGAACCCTATACAAAGCAACAAAATCCAATTTTGTTACCTGAACCATCGAAGATAAAATCACTCTCTGGAAAGATTATGGAAATCACGAGAGGGATAATCGTTTGTGGAAAGGTTGAGAGTGATGCTGCTCGTGAGTCAATTTTAAAATTTGCTGAATCAGCCGGTTATCCGATATTTGCTGATATTACTTCCGGATTAAAAAGCGACAAGTCACCTAATGTTATAAATCATGAGTTGTTATTGGATGATGATAAGATAGCTGATGAAATAAAATCGAATATGATTTTGCATTTTGGGGGAGGGATGATCTCCAAAAAATTAAATAGATGGCTGACTGAAATCAGACCGGAAAATTATATTCATATTGATAGGCATCCCTTCCGAAATGATCCCCTGCATATTGTAACCGAAAGATTTCATTGCAGCATAGAATCATTTATCAATAGTTTGCTGCCATTATTGCAAAAATTTGAGCCTGATAAGCTATGGTTGAATGGCATCGTTGAAAGGTATAATAATAATGAAGAGAAAATGTCAGGAAATATAGAGAAGGATTCAATATTAAGTGAATCCCTTGTTTCAAGATTGGTGTCTCTCAATATTAACAAAAATAGCGCTCTCTTTTTAGGTAACAGTCTTTCGATCAGAATGATGGATAAGTATTTGGATAAAATGGGACCAAAAGTCCCGATAGGCTTTAATCGGGGAGCCAGTGGAATCGATGGTTGTGTTGCCACAGCTGTGGGCTGGTCTATGGGTTTAAAAAAGTCGGTAACTCTGCTCATAGGTGATTTGTCACTTTTTCATGATCTTAATTCACTGGCAATGTTAAAAAAATCTGATTATCCAATTAGTATTGTAGTTCTTAACAATAACGGGAGCGGAATTTTTAAATATCTGTCCATAGCAAAACAGGAAGATGTTTTTGAAAAATTCTGGCTTACTCCGCATGGCATGACTTTTGAAAAAATTAGCGAGCAGTTTGGACTCAATTATTATAAACCATCGACACCTGATGGATTTATTTCAGATTATAATAAAGCTCAAACGTCGGGCAGGCAGAGTTTGATTGAAGTAATAATCAAGAGTGAGTAATTTACTCAATTATTTTACAAAAGGGACACTTGGTGTCTATCAAAAATATTGATTTCCATTATAGCGAATTCGGCAGTAAAGATAACCCGGTAGTTCTGATGCTTCATGGCTTTATGGGGTCATCGCAGGACTATGCCGGTATCGCATCTATTTTGGAAAATGATTGTTATTGTATCGCAATAGATCTTCCTGGTCATGGAGATACG
>CAYPUP010000444.1:0-1851 GCA_964413795.1 uncultured Ignavibacteriales bacterium | reverse complement strand
CAATAACCCTCAAGAATCTGGCTTGGATCAATTCAGAAGAAGGTTTGGACTTTAGGGCTTTTAATTAATGATCTTTAAATAAATTACCGACACCGTCTCCAGATAGTCAAATACTCTTTGAAGATCTTTAAGCGGGTGTATTTTTGGAAGCTCAAAATGATGATCATCGGTAGAAGACCATTCATAGATTGTTACTTCTCCTACATTATCAAATCCTCCGGGTTCGTAGAATTGAACTTTTCCATTTTTATCGAGTGGGTGTTTAACAATATTATTTGCAATATCAATAATATTTTGAATATGAGCAGAGTGTTGATCTCTAAACTCTTTCAATTCCGTATCGGACTTTAAACGTTGCAGTTCATCGGCCAATCTTTTATTAGCCTCCAAGCAGGTTCTTATATGAGCATACATGGCAAAACAACTAGAATAACAAGTATCAGAAAATCTTTCGTCATTGCTTCTATGATACATTTGATCTATTTTTTCCTTAAAAATGTTTACTTGAATTTCAGCGAAATAAAAGTATCTTTCTACGGTGACGGCAAGGTGAAAAATTGACTGATGCTCTGGTTTAAACTGTTCTAGGAATGTTTTGTAGTTTCTAAATTCCATGTCCATTTAATCTTTTACCTCTATCTCGTTGAGGATATTCAATAACGCTTTGAAGCCAGATGATAGGCGCGCACCGAGTTCAAAATGGAAAAATGCCGCTTTGCTTATTTCCTTGAGGCTGTGGGTTGATGCAGCCAGGGCTACGCCTTCAAAATTTAATTTTTTCTTTTGAAATGCCTCCTTATATTCCTCATATCGTTTTTCTAGTATATCCATTGTTTGTGGACGGTTTGATTCTGGGATCTTGAACGTATCAAGAAACCTCGCATGCATTGCTGTCGCCGCGTCTTCGTATTTTTCCCCCTTCAAATTCAGAAGATGGAATACAAGCCACATATAGACAATAACTATCTCAATATCATAGAGATCATCACGGCTTATATTTACCCCCTTTATTTTATTTAAGACGAATTCCTCACTGAGTAATTTTTTAGAAGAAAGCATTACAAAATCAAACAAACTAATTCCTAACTCACTTGGACTGACAAGCTTTTTTGTAGGCATAAAAAGGATAAATTTAATGAATGTCTGGCTTCATTAAATCATAAAAAGTTGCTTTTAGGGAATTTTAAGCAAAACAGTTACCAACAGTTTATCAACTTCAGGCACTCTGGACGCCCCACAGGGATTGCGTCATCCCTTGGTATATGAACAATACTAAGCTAAAAGAGGAGCAAGGGACTAGGCAAGACATGCTTCCTCCGAAGGTAAAATACTGCCTGTATGCCAGGAAAAGTAGCGAATCAGAGGAACGACAAATTCTCTCCATTGATTCCCAGATCAAGGAGATGCTCCAGCTAGCTGAACGCGAGGGGCTTGAGGTGGTGGAGATGCGAAGGGAAAGCCATTCTGCAAAAGACACCGGACAAAGGGGGGTGTTTAATGAACTTATAAAAGATATTCGCCTCGGAAAATTCAACGGCCTTCTTACTTGGGCTCCTGATCGGCTCTCCAGAAACGCAGGGGATCTTGGGGCCATCGTAGACCTCATGGATCAGAAACTCCTCCTTGAGATCAGAACATACGGCCAGGTGTTCACGAATTCTCCGAATGAGAAGTTCCTTTTAATGATATTGGGCAGTCAGGCGAAGCTGGAAAACGATAACCGTGGTGTGAATGTTAAGCGTGGGCTTCGGGCGCGTGCGGAAATGGGGTTGTGGCCGGGTATGGCTCCTCTCGGGTACTTAAACCAAAATCGGATGGACAGGAAATGCCAGATCATCGTGGATGAAGCTC
>CAYPUP010000443.1:0-1870 GCA_964413795.1 uncultured Ignavibacteriales bacterium | reverse complement strand
GATCACTATGGGGGGAGGAGCTCAGGTTAATGATGCTACCAACCTTCAGATCGTTCTCAAAGCTGGTGCTCTCCCTGCCCCGGTCGAAATTATTGAAAAGAATGTGGTTGGTGCAACGATGGGGACCGACTCGATTAAAAAAGGATTCTATTCATCGATTTTAGGTCTGATAATCGTTTTACTTTATATCGGCGTTTATTACAGGATCTCAGGGGTGATCGCTGATGTCGGTTTGATTTTCAACCTCTTTTTCCTGCTGGCAATTATGGCTGCACTGGGGGCAACTCTGACAATGCCTGGCATTGCCGGTATCATTCTAACCATAGGTATCTCCGTTGATGCCAATATTCTTATATTTGAACGTATCCGCGAAGAACTTCGAACTGGTAAAACCGTGAGGGCGGCAATCGATGCCGGATATAACAGAGCCTTTGTCGCTATTTTTGACTCGCACGTTACTACTTTGATTACCGCCGGCGCTCTGTTCCTGCTTGGATCGGGAGCGATCAAAGGTTTTGCTGTTACCTTGTTCTGGGGTGTGTTAATCTCACTCTACACTGCTTATGTCATCACCAAACAGGTTTTTGACATTCGAAAAACCTATAAATCCCTGAGTATATAGAACGGAGAATAATTATGGGAATGTTTAGAATAATACCTGAATCCAATATCAATTTTATTGGTGTTCGTAATATAGCTTTTATCATATCTCTGGTGCTGATTGCTCTGGGCATTTTTGCCATTGTGACACTCTGGACCGGTACCGCTAATCTCGGTATTGATTTTGCCGGCGGAGTTATGCTATATGTCGCTTTTGAAAAGCCGGTTGATATTGGTGACCTTCGGGCATCCCTGTCGGGTGAATTTCCTGATGCTCAAATAAACGAGCTGAAGGGTTTTGAAAAGCCAAACGCCTTTATTATCAAAACCAAGCGACCGGAAGCTGAAGGAGAGGCCCAAAAGAGACTCGATGCTATTGAAGGGTTAGTCGCCACCAGTTTTGCTGACAATCATTATGAAGTTGTGTCCGAGCATATTATCGGCCCGGCCGTTGGCCAAACTCTTCGTAAAGATGCCCAGTGGGCGGTTATAATTTCCCTGATCGGAATCATTATTTATATTTGGGTCCGTTTTGATTTCCGCTCCGGTATCGCCGCCACGATTGCTACCTTCCATGATGTATTGGCCGTTTTAGGAATCATGATGCTTTTGGGTTATGAATTCGATCTGCTTTTGGTGACCGCTTTGCTCACTCTGGCCGGTTACTCGCTGACTGATACCGTGGTTGTCTTTGACCGAATTCGCGAGAACCTGAAAAGATGGCGTACCAAAGGTGAATTCGCCAATGCTGTCAACCACTCGATAAACGAAGTACTCTCAAGAACTTTCAATACTTCGATAACAGTATTGTTTGTAGTTGTCCCTCTATATTTCCTGGGCGGGGAAGTATTAAAAACTTTTGCTATGGCATTGACGCTTGGCGTGATAATTGGAACTTACAGTTCAATTTTTGTCGCCAGCCCGATTGTGGTTGAGTGGGAAGCCAGAAGGCCAAGTAGATTTAAATAGGTCGAAAGTCTTAACTTTCGACAATGAGTGTAGCTGAATGAATTGTAGGGTGGGTCCGTCTTCGGACCCGCCTTTTTTTGCGAACCGTAAGAATTATATTGTTATACTCTTCGTAAGGGCGAAGCATTCATGGCAATAACTATTTAATAGTTAACATGAAATTCAAGAGAATGCTTCGCCCCTACTTAATGCAGAATCCCTTGACGATCCGGCCCTGTTTACAATGAAATATTCCTATAACAACCCGCCTGAAAATGGTTTAGCCATTTATTTATCTTTTTCTTAAAGTCTGTCTCTTTGC
>CAYPUP010000442.1:0-1880 GCA_964413795.1 uncultured Ignavibacteriales bacterium | reverse complement strand
GTGTTTACTTCCGAAGGTCAAATGACCTATCGCAATGCTGAATTTGCCAACGATAATCGTCCGCTTGACCCAAGTTGCGATTGCAAAGTTTGTCAACGCTACAGCCGGGCTTATATCCGCCATCTTTATAATCAATCTGAAATTACCGGAATGGTTTTAGCGTCATATCACTCCACATATTTCTTTCAAAATTTGATGAAAAATATTCGTACTGCAATTGAAGAGCATAGATTTGATCAGTTTCGACAGGAATTCTTAATAAAATATAATAGATAAGTCTGTGCTACCAACTAAGAGGGATCAGATATCCCAACATAAATCTTACATTGTTGAGCCTGATCTTTTCATATTTGTTGGAATATTTATTTTCGGATAATTGTGTTTTTGTAACAAGAGTGGGAGATACTTCGGTTATGGCAAGCTCTAATGAATAATTTTTGTGAAACCTCAAACCCAATGTAATTCGATAGCCAAGCTTACCGAGCATATAAATATCTGCAATATGATCAGTTTCATAGAGTGACTGAGATACTTTCTGAGAGAGTCTTATAAAATTATTTACATAGACCATACCCATTCCGACATAACCGGTACTTTTATAAGTCCCTTTGTAATAAAAGATCTCTGCTGAGATAGTCGTACCATGAAATTTACCTTCGGGATAAAGAACCGATTTCATTTTCCCATAGCGATAATCAAAGGCTGATCGAAGCACAAAAGGGTGATGAAACATAATTTCATATTTAGCTGTGAATTCCGGACCCGGTGTGCTAAGACGGGTAGGTCCGCTGATTCCGGCTGTTAAATGGATGTTTACATGATTAAGAGTATCCTGTTGAGTTGGATTTAATGGAAATATAGGCGACAATAGCCAGGCTGCAATCAGCAAAACATACATTTATGACTCCTTCTCTGACTTCCAATAATAATAACGCACATAAGTTCTTATTATCCAAGAAAAACTAAAAAATCTATATATTCATGGACAAAACATGTCTAACATGCTTATATGATAATTATAATATAAATAACCATTTAAAAGGCAGGGTAATTCGTTGTGTCACAACAGTAAATAAAGTCCAAATATACCAGAAAACGGGTTGACTTTATATAAAATCAAAATATATTAACAACTTACATGATTGACCTGTGAATTGATTCACAAGCCGATTGAATGAAAATGACAAGTTATTGTCAATGATAATCTTAACGGAGTAAGTTATGAGTAGACCAGAAGTTTACAGAAATTTAATAAACGGTCAATGGGTTGAATCCAAATCAGGCAAGACATATGAAAATATTAATCCTGCCGATCACAATGATGTCGTAGGTATTTTTCAAAAATCAAATGCCGACGATGTCAAAGATGCCATTGATGCTGCTTCAGCAGCCTACAAGAAATGGCGTCTGGTTCCCGCACCAAAACGGGGTGAAATTATTTATCGCATTGCAGCTCGATTAGCAAAAGATAAGGAAGAACTTTCACAACAAATGACCCGTGAAATGGGAAAAATTATTGCTGAAACCCGCGGCGATACCCAGGAAGCGATCGACATGACCTATTACATGGCCGGTGAGGGGCGTCGCCTGTTTGGCGTGACAACTCCGTCCGAGATGCCCAATAAATTTAATATGACTGTTCGCCAGCCGCTTGGTGTGTGTTCTTTTATTACTCCCTGGAATTTCCCGATGGCGATTCCGTCCTGGAAATCAATGCCGGCACTAATTTGCGGAAACACTGTAGTAATTAAACCAGCTACAGAAACTCCTCTCTCGGTTGTTAATTTTGCGCGGATATGCCTCGAAGAAGGCTTGCCACCGGGAGTACTGAATGTTGTTACCGGTTCCGGCTCCGCTTTAGGTGAACCAATGATAAAAAA
>CAYPUP010000441.1:0-1896 GCA_964413795.1 uncultured Ignavibacteriales bacterium | reverse complement strand
TTATAAAGTTGAAAAGGATTGAACAGGTGTTTTCAGTGCAGTTAAGATTTTCTATACCTAAAGAAAAAATACTAATTGACAATTACACTGTTATACTAAAGAACTATATAAACTTCGCTGCATTCCCATTTTCATCCATAACCACCACCGCAAAGTAGTAATATTTTGCAAAGAGAATTACGAATATAGTTCTTAATTTATTTTTATGCTACTACCGTAGCAATCGAACAAATCCATATATACAGAAAATATCACGGGGACATTTATTCTGGATAGGGTATAAATCCAGAAGCAATCGACTTTAATATTGACAGAATATAGAATAATTAGTATATTATATTGATTAGATGATATTATGCTCTATGATTTTGTGTGAGAGGTAGTTAATGAGGTTTCTTTCCACGATTATGGATAAAGTTTATTTTTATAGCATAACATATATCGCCAACATTGCTTATCCAGGTCTTGTTTTTATAACCGTCAACCTTTAATCAACAGGAGAGCTCCATGAAGTATTTCCTTGGCTTGTTCTTAGCTGTAATAGCGCTATTGATGGCGTTTGGTTGCAGCGAAAGTCCAACAACTCAGTCATCCTTTCAGGATGGAGTTGATCACTCGATTGCTCTTGTCGAACGTCCCGAGTTTATTGAGACTCGCCCACCAGAAGTTGTCTCGGCATTTACAATGAAGGATAATGATATTCCACAAATAGTCCTTCAGAAGAAACCGCCACCGCCACCGCCGGACGACACCACTTTTGGAGATCCTAATCCCAATCCGCCGCATAAGTATGCCTATATTGTTGGTATTTCAAATTATGAAGGTACGGCCAACGATCTTACCTACTGCGACGATGATGCTATCGCTATGAAATCATGGCTTCAGAGTCAGGGATTCACCTGCCGGATGGATCTTGATCTTCAGGCCACCGGAAATAATATTGTAGCCGGATTACAGTGGTTGATTGACAATGCCAATCCAGGGGATGAGGTTTGTTTTTCATATTCGGGCCACGGCATGAAATCAACGGAAGGCTCTGCTCTTATATCCGCTGATCTTTACTATATCCCTCATGGATTTGCTATGACCTATTTCAATGCAGTTAGTTGTACCAAGAAACTTGTTTGTATTGATGCTTGTGTTATCGGTGGTTTTCATTTAGATGTTGTGAGTGGAACTTATATGGCTACAGCTTCTAATGTTAAGTATTCCTACGATGCCCCCGATCTCAATCATGGAGCCTGGACATATTACTGGCTTTACGGCACAGAACATGTAGGTTTGGTATATGCTGAAGAGGCTGCACCATATGCCGAAGCTGGTATGAAAGCATGGGCGTCACTTTATCATTTAAGAGTTGACCCCAAGCATACCGACTCCTACACAGGTGATATGGATATGTAAATAACCTATTATTTATAGGTATCAAAAAGACCCACAATTTTTGTGGGTCTTTTTATATATTTACAAAGTATTATTTTTTAAATCAGCCTATTTTTTATTTTATAATAACAATTGTGATGTTATCAAATTGAGGTGCAGATTTTCTATGTTTGGCAGGATATAATATTTTGTTCATTTTTTCCTTGAGGCTTTAAATAAATTCCAGGCAAATTATCAGGAATTATTTCTTAATTTGATTTTCATTATATACAAATGTCAATTAAATCCAATAAACATCGATGAACACCAGTAGTTCAGCGTAATTAGTGGCATTGCAATAAGTTATCAGAGTCAAAGGAAATTGACAATGTTTTTCATTCCTTGATATTTTTTGATTTAGATTGAATTAATTTACAATTTTCTTAACAAGTAAAAATAAGCCGAAATTCCATAATAACCCAACCAAAATACCTGTTTTCAGATTTTCTATCATTACTGACTATAACATTCAAT
>CAYPUP010000440.1:0-1900 GCA_964413795.1 uncultured Ignavibacteriales bacterium | reverse complement strand
TTTCAAAATTTCCGCCGCCGCAACTCGGATCCTGATAGTTGCATTCTTTGGCATTATTTTCTGAAAAATCAAAAGTCCCGCCCCCGTCGAGAGCAACTCTGGATTCCATAGCTGCGGTTGACATAAAGGCATAACATGATCCACAGGATCCCTGATTTTTAACCGATGTTACCACGCCCTGAGTTCTCCAGTCCCATCGAACAGGCAATACCACAGTACCGAAACCCGGAAGAGATTTACCCTGAGCCAAATGAGAGAGATCGACTCTTGGAGGGATGAAGCCCATACCGGGAGGTAATTCGATACTATCCTGGGGATTCAGAGGAGACATCACCGGCCCCTGGGCATAAGCGCCAGAGACACAGAATATTATAAAAATTCCCAGACCCAAAAGCCGGGCGATTTTCCATGATTTTAACTGTAGCATATTCACCTCAAATTAATAGATAAAACCTAAGACATATCTTATTGATATCAGTTTCGACACTGATTCAGGTGAACATTACTCTTATTTCTGTATGCCTTTGGGAGAGCGACTTTATTAGTTGAAATTGATCAATATTTGATCTTTTATCACGATTGGAAATCAGAATTATTATTAATAAAACCCGCTCCGCGGGCTTACATTATTATAGCCAGATTACCTATCTGGGCAGCACCATTCGGTTCTTCCACCGACCAGTAATAAAGCCCGGATACAACCAGTTGGGTATTGCGGGTGATAAGATTCCATGAAGCGTGGGTAGAATTTGGATTTAAGGGATCCATATCATGAATAATCTCCTTAACCAAATCACCATCAAGCGTACAAATTCTTATCGTGCATTTAGCCGGCAGATTGGCGAAATGAATCTCCCTCACCCGGTCATCAGGTCGGTCAATATCGGCACGCCCCTCAAAGCCCCTGTTTCGATAACCGGCATCCAGCCGATATGGATTGGGATAGACTACTACTTTATCATTGGTAAATCGGTCATTGGATTTAAATTGCGGATATACATATTTAGCTCCGACAGTTTTTGATGATTCCAAAGACTTGAGACCGGACTCTGGCGAACCAAAATCAAAGGCTGTGACATTTATATAATACGGAACGGTTGGTAATAAATTTGTTACGTTAAATTCATACTCGAAATATTTAAGGTAGCCATCATCGGTGAGCTCATCGGTTCGGGCGGAATCGGGGTTTATATTCGATGGGAATTCCTGTCCGGGATAAATTTTTGAAATCAAGCCTGTATTTCCTAATTCCGAGACATTGTAATCCTGTTTTTCGAAGTAGTATAATCTATCCAGATGATTCGGATCAGTATAGGCTCTGGTGCGTGTATAGTTCAGCGGCTCTAAATCAGGATCGTTGAAAAAAGATCTTAATTCATCCAGAGTCATCGGAATACCTTCGATTTCCCATTGATGCAGATAATCATCGTATAAATACTTATTGTAGTCTTCCCGGTCATATGAAGCAACAACACTGTAGCTCTCTTCTCTTACATCGCGGGAGATATAAATTCGGTAGCCTTCAAAATCATTAATATGCAGAAAGACATCCTCGGTAGTTTCAGCTCTGGTTCCGTTAAATCTTATATGAATCGAATTTTCACTCGGGGTCAGCCAGAATTCGGGCGGGGTCGGAGGTGAGGCTCCCCTGAAATCAGGAACGCCATCGCCAATATAAAAAAACGAGTCGCATTTACCCAACTCCCAGGCAGTATCAATTTCAACCGGATCATAACTTACCGTATCTATTCTGACAATTGTGGTCTCAGTGCAGCAACTATGCGCCTCGCCAAAATACCCGTCGCCATCAGTATCCACTCCGGGATTGTCATAAATCCATGATGCCCATTTGGCGTTTTTAGCTAAATCTGAAAAATCGAGATTACTATAGTATAATCCC
>CAYPUP010000439.1:0-1933 GCA_964413795.1 uncultured Ignavibacteriales bacterium | reverse complement strand
TTGAATATCGCCTTTATTTCTCAACATACGCAGCAATTGTGATCTGCCATAAATAATCATAACCGCATTATTAAGATAATGAGAAAGGGTTGCCATTGTAATATTTTTGAGCTCTTCCGCCCCTTTGGCTCGTTCTTCTTTCAGGAGTTTCTGGCTTAACTCGGTTCTTTCTTTGAAAAGATTTTCAATAGTCAGATACGATTTCCAAATCTCTTCGTTAGCCTTGGTGAGCATTTCATTTATATCGCCAATATCCACTCCAAGATATTCCGCCATTTTGATAGCTCTCGGTAATAAGCTAAATGAAATTTCATATACTTTATCTTTTGAAATTCCAAGGGCTTCAGATACTCTGTTTATTTTATCCAAACGATAAATTGTCTGTCCATCAATACCAGAAAAATTATCGGTGCTTAAAAGAGATGCCAATTTGATTATATTTGTAAGAGGATCTTTTTCTAATAAACCTATAGAGATATTATGATGGTTTCTGATGCTGTTTGTAACATAACTCGGTAATCCCCAATGCTCAGTCAGGTGGTATCCTACTTCAGCATGATCAATTCCGAATACTTCGATTTCAGCATTAACTAGATCTTCAGCACTAAAATTGTTATCAGCGATTTTTTTATACTGTTTGGGATAATGATGAATGAAAAATAAAACACCAATATCAGCTAAAAGACCAGTAATAAAGGTTTCTTCAATTGATTTAAATTTCATTACTTTAGCAATCTCTTCACTTGCAGAAGCAACTGAAAGAACATATGTAAAAAAACTTCTCGGATCAACCCCGGAATCTTTTTCAATTTTACTCGGATCAAAAACTGATGAAGATAAAGCCATACACTTAACTGTGACCATTCCAATAATGGAAACCGCTTGATGAACAGTTTTAATTTCCTGAATCCGATGATAAAATGGAGAATTTGCTAATTTTAATATTCTTCCAGTCAACGACGGATCTTTTAATATTATTTTTGACAAATTATCAGATGAAAAATCATCTTTGTCAATTTCATCTAAGATCTCCATTATGACCTGTGGAAGCGATAAAATCTTATCATTACGTTTGATTTGATCAATTATTGTCGTTCTATCCACCAATAACTCCTATTTTTGTATATAAATGTTATCGGATTTATGAATTTATTTTTGATATAATCTGAAATTATTTTTGGAAAAAAGTGCTAAAATCTACTCTTAGCGAGAGATTGGACCACTTCTGTCAGGTTTTCAATTCGGAATGGCTTATACAAAATATCTTTTATGCCAGCGATTTCCAATTTAGATTTATCGATGTCAACTTTCCATCCGGTCACCAGAACCACCGGGGTTCCCGGACGAATTTTCATGATTTCTGTAGCAGTTTCAATTCCTGATATTCCGGGCATAGATAAATCAGTCAACACAATATCATATTTATTTTTTCTGAAAAGCTCAATCCCATCAGCACCCGAAGAAGCCGTTTTAACTTCATATCCTAATGACTGGCACATAGCTGAGATCAGGTCAAGAATCATTTTCTGATCATCAATAGCTAAAATTTTTATTTTTGGATTAATTTTATTCTGATCCATTATTGAATCAAAGATAACCGGGAATTTAAATGATAAATAAGCCGGTTGTTCTCTGGTATTATCATAAGCATATTGACAATTGCCACCTGAAATATGTCTTAAAAAGGTATCTGCTGGTCGGATTTTTATAACTTCGCCCGGAATCTGGTAGTTACCATAGCTTGAAACTAATTCAGCCGGCTGATATTCATTTTGAATACGATAGATATCAAAATAAACAAAATCGTTACGGCGGTATAACTTTAGTGCTATCTTCTCATCTTCATATGCTTCCGAGGATAATATTTTTATTGCCTCTTCTGCAAGAGAGGCAATTTTTTCATCAGCAAAATTAATCTGATCGTCTGATTCCA
>CAYPUP010000438.1:0-1945 GCA_964413795.1 uncultured Ignavibacteriales bacterium | reverse complement strand
TGATTTTAAGAAATGATTACTTTATTATGACAACATTGCCAATTTGAGTCCGATCATCGGATTCAACCACCCAATAATATAAGCCTGACACCACTGCCTGAGTATTGCGGGTTATCAGATCCCAACTGTCATGGGCTGAACGGGGATCTCCTTGAGGAACGTCATGGTTTATCTCTTTTATCATATCTCCGTCGAGACTATAAATTCTAATTGTGCATCTATGAGGCAGATTAGCGAAATGAATAGCTCGCACCCGATCATCCGGACGATCAAGAATCCCTCTCCCTTCAAAACCATCATCACGATATGATTGGTCAATACGGTAAGGGTTGGGATAAATATATACATCAAGATTATCATTCTCGACTTGTTTTGCATCGTATTGAGGATATTCGATAACGGTATTATTTACCGGAGTGGTTTCCAACGAGGGGAGACCAACCTTTGGAGAACCAAAATCAAATGATGTCACCGCACAATAGTAAGGAACAGTCGGGAGAAGATTTTTGATTTGGTATTCATATTCATAATATTTAGGAAGAGGTTCGTTATAATCATAAACAAGATCTTCATCCTTCCATTGCGTCCTGTCTGTTCCGGGATAAACAGCATCAGGAAAGACTTTTCGAATACCGTCTAAGGTATTCAACTGTGATATATTATAATCCTGAGGTTCAAAAAAGTAGTTTGTTGAACCATAAGTCAGAGGATTGGAGCGGGAATAGATGAGAGGATCAAAACTCTGATCATTGAAAATTATTCTGAGAGAATCAAGGGTAAAGGGAATATCTTCGAGCACCCATTCAAAATTACCGGGTGTGGTCTCTTTAAAAACGAACCGATTATAATCTTTCTTATCGAAAGAAGTTAAGACAGAATAACTTCCTGGCCTATCATCACGGCTGATATAAATTCGATAACCTTCAAAATCAATTTTATTTAAAAAAACATCAGGTGTTGTTTCCGAGTAGTACCCATTCCACCTGACGGTGAGTTCACTGACCCTGGGCATAATTCGCATTTTAGGAGCCGGGGGAGGGCCTGCTCCCTCAAAATCAGGAACATTATCACCTTCATAATATGTTGTTTCCGCTGATGTTAATTCCCAGAGTGTGTCAAGGATAAAAGGATCAAGGCTGAGAGTATCATATTTGTAAATAACTGAATCCAGATCACAAACCCGAGTTTTTCCAAAATATCCGTCACCATCGGTATCAACTCCCGGATTATCATAAACCCATGATGCCCATCTTGAATTGGCCGCAAGATTATCAAAATTCAGCGCTTCGTAAAAAATATTAGGCTTCTTTGAGTCGAATAAAGCATCAAAATCGTTTGGATTCTGATGTAAGTTGTCTCCTCCTACCCATGCAAATGAAATTGGAAGCTTTTGGCCGGGATTAATATCAAAGGGTCCGAAGGAGAGAAGATAACGGACATCAAAACCATCGGCAAAATCTTCCGCCAACTCAGGAATCGGGGCATACCCTTCCAGGGTATGGTCAATGTTGGTATATAAAAGATCATAGTCAAATTCTTCATGACGCAGAATATAATATTTGTTTTTATCTCCCTCAGGGGTACCCTTCCTCGGACCAAAATTCCTGTAAGGATCCTCAGGTGAATCTAACTTTCTCGGACCGAAATCAAGGGTTGCACTGGTATAATTTGTAATCCACCAGTTATATGAGTACTTAAGTTCTTTTGCCGGTGTTCTTACTACTCTCGCTCCTACTGCCCCTCTAGGTGACTTCTCATCCCAGGCGCCGTTTGTAGGATCACCATCGTTATCATAATGATATGCAATGTTAATTGTATCAATAAATCCACAACCTTCCGGAGCCGGATGAGTACGGTAAAAACCAACCATGTCATCGGTCCAATGCACTTCATCCCTATTGCTGGTATGCCAGACATCCCCATCCGAATAAATTCCCAGATAGAC
>CAYPUP010000437.1:0-1948 GCA_964413795.1 uncultured Ignavibacteriales bacterium | reverse complement strand
TCCCATCTCGATCAAATTCAGCGCGACTGTAAATTGAACCGGATATCATCAGAGAAAAAACAATAATAAAAATTAACTTTTTGCACATATAAGTCCTTATTTATCTTATGTAAAGACGATTATAATCTTATCCTTGTTGAATGGCCAGTTTCTTATATTAAAACAATAACATAACCTTAAAAATTATTAAATTAGTTAGCTTTGCGCAAGGAAATTCACCATAAATGAATATTGTAAATTCATACAAAATGAGCCTTTTATAAAATAAAAGGCTCTTTTTGTAATTTAAAATAATAGATCAGCATCCACAGGGGGGTGGGCCCCCTTTAAAGAGATAATTAACCAGAAAAGTCAAATCGGCAACATTAATACTATTTTCACAATCAACATCTCCACTCTCATAAGGCACGGGTGGATTTCCCCCTTTAAAGAGATAATTAACCAGAAAAGTCAAATCGCTTACCAATACCCCCGGATTACCATCAACATTACCTCTTGGAGTACAAATCGAAATAGCAGTTGAAGTTGACTTGACTTCATAATCCAAATACCTGCCATTGAAACTTGGCAGATAGCTGCTGTATCCATCAAAGGAAATAGTTGATGTTTGACCTGAAAGGGCAGAAATGGGAATATTAAAATAGAGTTTAATAATATCTCCATCACCCGCAGGAAGATCAGGCAGGGAGCCCAGGGGGTGAGTTGTCAATTTTAATGTCAACCGTTTTGCAAAGGTGTCAGAATGTATTTTTTGTTGTAAAGAAAAATACTCCGTTCTGCATCCGTTAGTTAAAAAGGTATCAAAGACAATATTAAGATCACCCGGATACTCTATGGGGATCACAATTGATCGTAATGGCAGCGTATTTATATTTTTTACGATAACTTCGATAGTTGTTCCTGCACTGCAACTTATGGTATCATTAGTGGTAATGCTATCAGCCAAAGCAATAATATAATTCTGGCGCTGAGAATTGCGAATATCTCCAGCCGCATCTATTTGGAGGCTCACAGTATACCAACCCGGTGTATCATAGGTGTGTGTAGGGGATTGCAGGCTTGAATATTTGTTGTCACCGAAATTCCAATCCCAGGTATCGACATTTAAGGTTGAATTTCCAATAAAATTAATATCATATGGCACCCAGCCAACAGTTGTGTCAGCCGTAAACCAGACTCCAATTAATGCTTTAATCCCGCCTTCCAAATCAGGAAGAGGACCTATATGTTTTGAGCTTGCACCCTGAGGGGTAGAATAGGTTGTTAAAAATTCCCTTAATTCATCATGAGCAACGACCATCGATCGATTTGCCAAAGAAACTCCCTCAAGGATAGCACAGGCTCCGACAATTATAGGGGAGGCGCTTGAAGTACCAGCGAAAGAAGATGTGTAATAATTATTAACCCCGGAACCAAAAAGATCACCATATCCAAGGGTAAAGACATCCCAGGTTCCAAAAGCATGAACATCTACCCTTTCTCCGTAATTAGTAAATGAAGCCGGATAATGACTGGAGTTAGAGGCACCTACAATTATGGCTCCGGAAAATCTGTACGAAGGATCAAATAATGAACCATATATGTTTGTATCATCAAAATTTTCCTCACCATTGCCAGCCGCTTCCACAACGATTCTCCCTAATGCTGAAGCTTGAAGAATCGCATCAAAATTTTCCTGCCAGTATTCCATTGCAACATAACCCATTTGACCTGAATAGTCTTGAAAATTGTAATGAGGTCCCGGGGCGTGTAATTCAATCAGAATTATATCACCTGTATCAGAATTGTTTGTGGCTAACACAAGGGCATTAGCAGTAGACATAGAGCCAATAGAGACAGTCCCTAAATCTACGTTAAAAGCAATACCCGTCATTCCAAAACTATTTGAATCCGCGGCAATTTCACCTAAAACTGCTGTACCATGATTATACCAGCCTGGATCATCTAT
>CAYPUP010000436.1:0-1969 GCA_964413795.1 uncultured Ignavibacteriales bacterium | reverse complement strand
TTATTGCCGATGACGATGCCAGCTTGCCGGAGTACTCTTTACTCTTTTCAATAAGCTGATTAACTTTTTCGATATCTTTTTCCCAAGCGTCATCAGATAGGTATAGATCCTTTAGATTCCACTTATATTTTTCCTCAATGCTATCCCGAGTTGGAATTCCTTTTGGTTTTGATTTGGTAGCAGTACTCATTTTTATTCCTCACAAAATTAAAAAATTACTTCCTCTAATTTATATATGCCTTTATAGCACCATACGTTCCACGCATCCCGCAATTAATTCCCGAAGTTTCGGTTCTGTAGCCGAGGCATTACCAATCACATCATCAAGCGAACAGGGATGCATATTATCCGGAAAGCCCATATCGGTAATAATCGAAAAACCGAGAATTTTATTATGCTGGTGATGGGCGGTTATTACTTCAGGAACGGTTGACATCCCGACCGCATCGGCTCCAAACCCTCTAAGCATCCGATATTCAGCCGCTGTCTCCAGACATGGTCCTGTCAGCCCGACATAGACCCCTTCCTGAAGACGTAACCCCTGCTCCAGAGCGACATCTTTGGCTAATTGCTGGTAACCTTTATTATAAACCTCATACATATCCGGGAAACGATCTCCCCAATTGTTATCATTGGGTCCGATTAGTGGATTACCGGGGAAGAAATTAATATGGTCTTTGATGAGCATAATATCCCCCGGTTTGAAATTCGGGTTCATTCCCCCGGCGGCATTGGAAACAATCAGGGTCTCAATACCAAGAGCTTTCATAGTTCTGACCGGGAAAGCAATCTGCTGGAAGCTGTAGCCTTCGTAGAAATGAAACCGACCCTGCATGCAGACAACCCGTTTTCCTTTGAGATAGCCAAAAAGGAGTCTTCCCGCATGGGATTCGACCGTTGAAACAGGGAAATTGGGAATTTTATCGTAGGCAACGGTTCCGATCATTTTTATCCCATCTACGAGTGAGCCCAACCCGGTTCCTAAAATTATCCCTATTTGCGGCTTAAAATCAATCTGACTCTTAATATAACTAACCGCTTCATCCAGCATTTTATGAAATTCTTCAACAGTCTGCATTGGCCGTCTCCTTAAAAATTATTATACCTATTTAAACCTGAATATAGCAATAATACAGTCGTAGTCAGCAGAAAATTAATAAAAAAAGATCGGCCGGGGAGGGATCATTGCCGATCTTTTTATTCAGTCGGTGGGACTTTTATAAAAATCTATTTATGACTTAACAGCCTTTTCAACAACTTCTTCGAATTCGGCTGCTACATTATCAAGCTCTTCAGCCAATTCTTCCGGTTTCAGGGGTCCGGTATCATTCATATTTTTCTTCTTTGAACTCTTTTTTGTAGAATCATTTATTCTGGCGGTATCATTTGCGTTACCAACTCCATCCTGGTTGCCGGCAATAAATCCTTCTGGAATATCCTCAGCTCTGGAAGATGTTTCAACTACCCGTTCGGGTCCAAACATGGGCTGATTGTTTTGGGGAGCTTTCTTGTTATCATTTTCCAATTTGTGTTGATAATTTTTAAGGGCGTTTTCAAGTTCTGGATCGACCTTATCATTCTCGGTCTCTGCGTGTTCAGAACCATCATTCTCATCGATTGCGTCCAAACGTGATTCATCCTGGCTCAATGTATTAGCGATAGTCTCTCTTTTATCAACAGTGATATCAGTTGAATCGGTAACTTCAAAATCAGCGATGGCAACTTCAGGCAGCTCAAGCTCAGCATTGGCCACTTCTTCAACCAGCATAAGATGAGATTCTATCAAAGTTTTCAATTCAGTTACATAAGATATTCTGGTTTCCTCAAGGTTTGAAATCTGAGCTTCAATCTTTTTGAATTCATGAGCTTTATCATGAATCAGGTTTTCAGCTTTAATTTGAGCATCGGAGATAAGTGCTGAAGCTTCCTCTTTGGCGCTTTTAATTGTCTGGTCAGCATTGCGGCGGGC
>CAYPUP010000435.1:0-1970 GCA_964413795.1 uncultured Ignavibacteriales bacterium | reverse complement strand
TAACAAATGATGGTATTTTCTGAGCATACTTAATATCCGGTATTTTGAATATGTAACTCTTCCCACCGGGTTTTGTACTCAGGTACTTTTGAAATCCGGACAATGCCGAAAGAAATCGGGCTAGGGAACGATTGGAGACTTTAGTTTCGGAACTATCTCTTAGATATACTCGGAGATATAGTGGATCATTTTTTTGTGAATTGGGCAGAGCTTCATATTGCTTCTCAAGATGTTCAACCCAGGGCTGCAAATCTCTTTTGTAAGCGGCAATCGTGTGAATTGAATATCTCTTCTGATTTGCCAATACCTCTAAATATTTTTTAAGTTCTTTCTTTAGCATGGAGTACTATGATAGAAGAAAAATGCTGAATAATCAATTTAAAATACATAAATAAAAGGCCGTGTACTCTGTACACCGCCTTATAAAGTGTCTTAATTTGTAAAATCAGCTAACTGTAATCTCTTCTTTTTCTGCAATCTCCACCGTGTTTTTGCAATCCGGACATTTAAGATAATCACCCTTAATTTTGGACTGCTTCAAAACCATATAAGGGTGATTGCAGCTTGGACATGGAGTCAGGACCGGTTTATCCCACGAGGCAAAATCACATTTAGGATATTTGGAACAACCATAAAAAAGGCGTTTGCCTTTAGTTTGTTTTTCAATTATTTCCCCGCTGCAGCCTTCTTTGGGGCATTTTATTCCGAGCGTAATAGCCTTTGCGTTTTTACACTCAGGATAACCGGAGCAAGCCATAAAACGTCCGAATCGGCCGGTTTTGATAACCATATCAGAGCCGCATTTTTCACACTTTTCATCGGTCTTATTCTGGGCTTCTTCTTCAGGTAAGGGACGAGTACTTTTGCATTCAGGATAAGATGAACAGGCTAAAAATCGTCCATTACGACCCCATTTGATAATCATGTGGGAGCCGCATTTTTCACATTTTATATCTGTCTTCTCGGTAAGAGAATCTTTTATCTCTTTTTCTTTGGATTTCAGACTGTCGATAGTCTTCTTAAATGGCGTGTAAAAATCGTTCAGAACTTTTACCCAGTCATCCGTTCCCTCTTCAACCAGATCCAGTTCCTTTTCCATCGAGGCTGTAAACTTGACATCGAAAATCTTGGGTAAATGTTTAACCAGAATATTGTTGACCGCATTGCCAAGATCTGTAGGGAATAACTTTTTCAACTCCAACTCAACATACTTGCGATCTTTCAAAGTTGAAATAATAGTCGCATAGGTCGATGGGCGGCCGATGCCGTCAGCCTCCATACGCTTAACGAGCATTGCTTCGGAATATCTTGGTGGAGGTTTGGTAAATGATTGAGTTGGTTTTAATTTTACCAGATTTAAGGGATCTTTTTCTTTCAGCTTTGGTAAAGAATCGACACCATTTTCGCCGTTTCCATTTTCATCCAGTTCTTTTTCAACATGATAAATTTTCAGGAAACCATCAAAAGCAACTCTCTGAGTAGAGGCTCTGAAATCGAAACGCCCGGCATTTATAGTAACTGTTTCTATATCAAAACGAGCCGGCTTCATCTGACAAGCCAGGAATCTATTCCATATTAATGTATAAAGCTTTAGCTGCCGTGGGGTCATAAATTTTTTTACCGAATCCGGCGGCAAGTCAAGATAGGTCGGCCGAATCGCTTCGTGGGCATCCTGGCTGTTTTTATTTTTTGAGTAAAAATTCGGTTTGGGCGGAAGATATTCTTTACCATATTCTTTTTCAATATAATCTCTGCAGGCCTTCAGAGCTTCAGAGGCAATACGAGTTGAATCAGTTCTCATGTATGTAATCAGACCGGTTGGTCCTTTTTTTCCGATTTCAATCCCTTCGTATAACTCCTGGGCAATCTTCATTGTCGCTTTGGGTGAGTAGCCATGCTTCTTGGCTGCCTCCTGTTGCAAAGTAGAAGTAATAAATGGAGCCGGAGCATTGCGAATCTTTTCAGATTTC
>CAYPUP010000434.1:0-1987 GCA_964413795.1 uncultured Ignavibacteriales bacterium | reverse complement strand
TGAAAACGCAAACCTTATTGGCTCATTTCCCTATGTTATTTCATCCCCATGCAAAGAAAGTTATGGTGCTTGGTCTGGCCAGTGGGATCACTGCCGGCGAAGTTCTATATTATCCTGTTGATCAACTCGATGTGATCGATATCAACAAGCAGGTAGTGGAGGGGAGCGATTATTTTATCCCATGGAATAATAATGTTCTCAATGATCCTCGCACAAATATGATTATACAGGATGGAAGGGCTCATCTGGGATTGACCGACAGAAAATATGATGTCATAATTTCCGAACCATCAAATCCGTGGATGGCTGGACTGGCTACCCTTTTTACTGAGGATTTTTTCAGCTATGCCAGAGAGGCTTTGACGCATGAGGGAATCTTTGTCCAGTTTATGCATTCCTACCAGATGGATTGGCAGACTTTTGCTATGGTTGGAAGAACATTTTACAAAGTTTTTCCAAACAGTCTTTTGCTTCAAACCAGTCCGACCGGGTCTGGGAATGATTATCTGCTGGTAGGATTTAGAGGAAGTTTTTATAATATCAAGAACGCAATTGAAAATATTGTCTATACTAATAAATCTCCAAACATAAAGCTTTCAGATCCAAAATTATTATACCGCCATGTTGTCTCCGAAGATCTCAATAAACTCTTTGGTGGCGGACCTAAAAATGATGACGATTATCCGCATCTTGAGTTTGCGGCTCCCAAGCTAATGCATTTTGGTGATCCTTCTATTAAGAAAAATCTCCAGATGAATAACTGGTTCAGCGATGAAACCTCAAAGGCATTGATGGAAGTATATGGCAATGTTGATTATCAGATTGAATTTGCCAAGTATGCAGCCTCGCTGTATTCTTCATTTGTGGATTTGGTTGAGATGGAGAAAGCAACCGAGAAGCAGAAGGAAGAGTTTCTTCAGTTAATCGATGATTATTGTCTGAATAATGTTATGGATCTTTCCATAATAAAAAATGATACTCTAAAGCAGCGCTGCCGCCAAAGGCAAATTGAAGCCATTCAAAGCAGAATTGATACTCTTCCTGAAAAAGCTTTGGCTTATTTTTATCTGGGCGAGCTCTATTCACAAGAAGGGAAATTAACCGAAGCGGCAGAAAATTACAAACAATCCCTCTCAATTAGACCGAATGATTTTGAGACCAAGAATCAATTATGCCTGACAATAGCCAGCCAGGGGAATCTGGAAGAAGCAGTTGAATGTTTTAAAGAGGCTGTGATTCTGAATCCATACAGTGCTGAAGTACACTATAACTTGGGTCTTACATATGCGCGACTGGAAACGCTTGATAAGGCTCTATTTGAATTTAATACCGCTATTGATTTTCGTCCTGATTATGCCGATGCGTATTGTGATAAAGGAGTAGTATTAATCAACCAGAAAAAATATGAAGAAGCAATATTGACTCTCACCGAAGCAATCCGATTACAGCCGGAATTTCCCCGTGCGAGAAGAATGCTTAACCGGGCAGTGTCATTGAAGAATTAAATTATCCGTATTTATGAATATTATTTCATTAGCGTAAAGGGTAGTCCAGTGTCACCCCTTTGTGGGTTATACAGCAGAGACAACTTCACAATTAAAATATAAGAAGTCAGGAGCACAAGACTCCTGACCTACTCAAGAGACTGTCAGGAAGGGATTCCTGACAGCGCCCATATTGATTTTACTTATGCCACAACCTTTTTGGTTGGACGCTGTTCAACCGGTCTGTATTCTAATGCTTTAGTCGGGCAGAAACGGGCACAAGCCGGATCACCGCCGCAGAGATCGCATTTTACAACTATATTATGTGTAGCATCAAGCACACTGCATCCAAAGGGACAGGCTGATATACATGCCATACACTTGACGCACTTATCCTGATTGAGTTCAATAGCCCCGGTCTCTTCATTGCGGCGAAGAGCATCAACCAGACATGATTTGACACAGGCAGCATCATCACATTGCAGGCAAGTCACCGGAACCCA
>CAYPUP010000433.1:0-1996 GCA_964413795.1 uncultured Ignavibacteriales bacterium | reverse complement strand
TATATTGGCATCGATACTTCAGTATATTGGTATCTTATATTTGTATCTTTAATTTCACTATGTATAAATCTGATAAAAGACCGTTCCAACAAAAAAAAAGGATGGCACCAAAAGCAAGAAGTAATATGAGGCAAGGCGCCCATGAACGAATGCGCCCAAGTCATTCAACTTCAAGAAGAAAAGAAGAAATTTCTATTCCACCTATTGAACCAGGTGTTATTCGAATTGTTCCGCTTGGTGGAGTTGAACAGATCGGTCAAAATATGACCGCAATTGAATATGGGAACGATATTATCATTATTGATGCGGGTATTGAATTTAAAAGCGAAGATACGCCAGGCATAGACTTTATTATCCCAAATACTAAATATCTAGAAGATAGAAAAGATAAAATCAAAGGACTTTTTATTACCCATGGCCATCTAGATCATATTGGTGCCATTCCTTATGTCATAAATCAGATAGGCAACCCGATAATTTATAGCCGCAGATTTGGTGCTATGATGATTATGAAAAAGCATGAGGAATTTCCGCATTTGCCCAAATTAAATTTAAATATCCTTGAGGGACATGAAAATATTAGAATAGGAAACAGTTTTAAAATAAACACTTTTCCTATTTCTCATACTATCCCCGATTCGATGGGGCTTATAATCGAAACACCTTTTGGCAGTATTGCTTTTATTGAAGATGTCCGGGTGGATAATATTGCTGGCGTGCCGACAGATGAAGAAATCGAACAATATAAAAGATTTGCCAACAAAGAAATGCTCATGCTGACAATGGATTCAACTAGTATTGAAAAGCCTGGTTTTTCTCTGTCTGAATCAGTAGTAGTTAAAAATATCGACAAAATAATCAAAGATGCGCCGAGCAGAATTATTATTGCTACATTCTCCTCACAAATTGAGCGTATTATCGCCATTATTGATTTAGCCGAGAAATACGGCAAGAAAGTGGTTATTGAAGGCAGGAGCATGAAAAATAACATAGAAATAGTAAAACAGCTGAATTTGATGAAGAGCAAGAATCTTATTTCTCTTGAAGAAATGAATGATTATCCGCCAAATAAAATTCTAATGCTCGCGACTGGCGCGCAAGGTGAAGAATTTGCTGCCTTGATGCGAATCGCCAACAAAACGCATCGGTCAGTCCACTTAGAAAAGACGGATACAGTTCTTTTATCATCTTCAATAATTCCGGGCAATGAAAATTCGATTGTCAAGTTAAAGGATAATCTCTATCGTTCCGGAGCAAAAATCATTACTTATCTCGATTCTGACATCCACGCTTCGGGGCACGGCAATAAAGAAGAACTGAGATGGATTCACAAGCAAATTAAATATCGATTCTTTATGCCAGTCCATGGCCACCATTATATGCTAAGACAACATGCAGAGATGTCCATGTCTTTAGGCACTCCCCCCGAAAATGTTGTTGTTCCAGACAACGGTTCAATTGTAGAAATCTATGAGAATGGCAAAAAAATTAGAGTCAGAAAAGAAAAGGCACCTTCTAATATCACAATGGTTGATGGTTTTTCAATCGGTGAAACACAAGATGTAGTCATCAGAGACAGACAACTCTTGGCTCAAGATGGCATCTTTGTCTTAATTGTGGTAGTTGATTCACACACAGGCAAGATAAGAAAGTCACCTGATATTATTGCCAGAGGCTTTGTTTATCTAAAAGAATCCCAGGAATTGCTACATCAGTCTCGACTGATAATAAAGCAGACGATTGAAAAGGAAATAGCCGGCATGCACCCGATTGATTTTGACTATGTCAAAAGTATGGTGACTGATAACTTGGCCAAATTCTTATTCCAACAAACTGGCAAAAGACCGCTGGTGATACCGGTTATAATAAGCGTATAACAAGTAAATCAAGCCCAGCCATCGCCAGAGACTATGGCGGGCATAGCAAGACAAACGAGTCAAACAGGTCAAGATTAGCGGTTGGCGGTAACGAAACCCGTATCGGTTACCGTTAAACG
>CAYPUP010000432.1:0-1998 GCA_964413795.1 uncultured Ignavibacteriales bacterium | reverse complement strand
GACCGGATTGATCACTGCAGGTTTCAAGCGGAGCGGACGGGCCTTTGATATTGCCATGGTTGCCTTGATAAACAAAACGAATGGCATCGGCAATGACAATACCGTTTGTGCCGTCTGTTGATATTTTCACATTGCCTGAAGTGCCTTTATTGAAATTAAATTCCCCAAGATAATTCCATTTACCGATATTATTTCTTTGATTGATAGTACCTGTTTCTGTACCGCCAGCGTGACGAATTTCGTAAGGGACATTACTTGCCGATTGCTTATTATCAACACTGCCATGCCACTCGTATACTTTATATTGTCCAGATACGCCGATTGTCGGCGTAAACTTTGCCGCGCTTGATCCATCCCCTGCCGGACTATATGAAATCGCATAAGCGCCCCGGTATCCTCGGTAACTCAAAGCCCAGGCATTACTAACATCATTTGTATGCGACCAGTTTCCGTCATATTCAGGATCCTCCGAACCAGGCGAAGTGCCTACTTTATCACTATCAAGAAAAATATCAGTCACTGCTGTTGTGAGCGTGGTTACCAAAAGAATAGCGTCTCCGACATATCCATTTTTGTTAACATCAATAATTTTACCATCCAAATAAACCGACTGAAATTCTTGCCCATTGTTAAATACTGGATCCTGACCTCCCTTAAATCGATAATATGGACCATCATAATAATTTAATGTTTGCAAATCAGCATCTGTAATCGTTGCTGGTTGGCTGTCCATGTTCATAATAACCGCGCCTGAATCAAAAAAACGAACCCACACACCACTACCATTATTTTTGGTATCGGTTAATTGCTGCATCGAGCCGATTGGATAGCCCAAATTCAAATCATATTCATCATAATAACTATCATAATTGTGCAATCCCTCTTCAGAGAAACCTGCATAAGCATCACTATAAGCTGAAGTCGCGAGTATCCAACGCATCATTTTATAATCTTTTTTATGGCGACCTTTTCCATCCCAAAATAATACATGCGGAGTTTTAGATTGGTTATACCATTTATCAAGTTGACCTCTGCCATAATTCCATGAATACATTGGGCCAGCGTTTTCGTTAATACTGCCATTTGAGTTTGGGATGTGGAAATCGTGCAATATCCCAGAATTAATGATAAGAAATTTATTTTCTGGCATCAGCTCCCATAATCTGGTAAAAACCTTATTAATACCTTCCTGCCATTTATTATTTACCCAACCCTCTCCATGCTCAATGTAATCATTGACCCCCGTACGATCCAGATCAATATCTCCATATCTTGATTTTGCCTCCCTGGGCGTCCACCATAAGCCATCGGTGGTAATACCATCAAAAGAACTTAATCCGTGAACCGAAATTAAATATTCAGGCAAATACTCATTGTATTTTTTGTTGTCATACTTTACCAATGTCGGGCAATAATCAGAAAAATTGAAAGTGAATACATTAGTGGCGCTGTAAATTCCAATTTTTTCTCCTGTAGAAGTTCTAACTATCCATTCATCATGTGTCTTTGGATCTAATCCAGCCCCTGCATTCCAATCTAAAGTTGAAGTGATATAGGTTGAAGGATTTATGGCTTTGATTTCATTAACTAACGAGGTGCTTTTGCTTCTTATAATGACCAGATCAAACTTTGCATACCATTCCGCGGGGGCGGGCGCTCCGAAATGAAACACCCCCCTTCGGGGATAACAATACCCCTTAACTGGATCCCAGCAAGTACGGGCAATGAGGTCATTACCTTCATTTGAAACACCTGCTACATATCCAGTATTAAAAGTAAACTTGCTTGGAATATCTTGATTTATATACGCAAAAAACAAATTACTGACTAAACCAGTCACGCCGGTAAAATTTAAAATTATTATTGACAAAAATACAAAAGCAATTACTGCGAGAGGAATTGTGATATATGGAATATTTTTGTTGTTTAAAAAATTTTTAAACATCATAAAATATTAATTAAATTATCCAGTGGGGTAAAAAATATATCTTGTTAGCA
>CAYPUP010000431.1:0-2028 GCA_964413795.1 uncultured Ignavibacteriales bacterium | reverse complement strand
TCTTTAACTCTTTTGTTAATGCCAAATGAGGCCATCAATGAAATCGTACTCAGAAGCCCGGTCAGGAAAAGCATCGGCACTGAAATACCATCAACACCCAGATAGTATTGTGCGTTCAGAGTTGGAATCCAATTGAATGGTCCTTCAACATAGACCATCGTCGATGATTGAGCATGGTTAATGAAATAGTCCCAGGTAATCCAGAAGGTCTCAATCATGGGAATAGCGCTTATCAGGGTTGCTGTCCACTTGACAGCTTTATTGCTGTCTTTGGGCATTAGCATCACCACGAGCATTCCCAATAACGGAATGAAAATAAGTGAACTCAATAACATGCTAAAATCTATCCTCCTCTACACTTTTTCTTCATGGGGGAGATCAGGGTTTTTACCTTGATTATTCCAGGCCAATCGGGTCACAATGGCAATCAACGGAACTCCGATCACAAAAATAATTGTGATAATCGGCCAATCCCAGTTAAAGTGTACGAATTCCAATTTAACTATTCCAATAAGAACAACCATCATGGCAATCGTCAGGGTATAGAACTGCGCCTGACCATTCTGGATGTATCTCAGTAAATTACCTGTTTTTCTTACAACCCATCCCGCTCCGTTTACAGCCCCATCGACAACCCATACATCGAACAACATTTTCAGATCAGACCAGAGTATGGTAGCCCAGGCAACACCATTAACCAGACCATCTATAATGCCGGCATCGAATTTCCACATGAGGTTGGCAAATTTCAAAATCGGGTTAAGAAGCAGGAAACCATAAATTTCATCAAAGTAGAATTTATTGTAAGAGAGTTTATAAAGCAGTTTAAAACGGTTGGCGACAGCATCAGCGGAAATTACTTTTTTGAAATAAATCAAATAAGCCAACCCGATTCCTGAAAGACCAACACAGAGCGAAATTATCATCAAAGCAATCGACGGAGCATGTTCTCCCGCTTCGGGTCCGTGATATACAAACTGTGCAAAGCCGTGATGCAGCCATGGAATACCAACCCACCCGGCTCCAACGGCAAGAGCGGCCAGAAATACAAGCGGTCCAGTCATAACTTTTGGGGACTCATGAGCATGATCAAAACGATGCTGATCACGCGGCTGACCAAAAAAGGTCAGGAAGCAAAGACGCCACATATAGAAAGCAGTCATAAAGGCGATCACCAACGTCAAAACAAAAAAGACCGGGTGATGCAATGTCGCTGCAACAATTTCATCTTTGGACCAGAACCCAGCTAATGGGAAAATACCGGCAATTGACAGCGAGGCAATCATAAAGGTTGTCGCAGTTGTTTTCATCTTGGGATACAAGCCGCCCATCTCCTGGATATCATTAGTATGTACCCCATGAATAACCGATCCGGCGCCAAGGAACAACAAGCCCTTAAAGAAGGCGTGGGTCATAAGGTGGAATGTACCGGCGTAGTAACCGACCGAATGATGATGAAGAGCAGTATCATAACCATACAGGCCAAGGGCCATAATCATATAACCCAACTGACTGACAGTTGAGTAAGCTAAAACACGTTTAATATCATTTTGAGTGAGAGCCATCGAGGCGGCTAAGAATGATGTCACCAAGCCTATAATTGCAACTACCATAGCTGCATCAGCCGAACCTACAAAGAGGCTCATTGATCTTGCCACCAAATATACACCGGCAGCTACCATTGTGGCGGCATGGATCAAAGCAGAAACCGGAGTAGGACCTTCCATCGCATCAGGAAGCCAGACATGAAGCGGGAACTGAGCTGATTTACCGACCGCACCACAAAAGACAAAAACAGCAGTTGCAGTAAGTATTCCGATAGGCATGGCTCCACCAGCGATTTTATCAAAGACATCACCATAGTTAAAAGTTCCGCAATAGAAGGCTATCAGAAAAAGGCCGACAAGGAAACCGAGATCACCTATACGAGTAGTAAGAAAAGCTTTTTTACAGGCATTGGCGGCTGATTTTTTCTCGAACCAGAAACCGATCAGAAGATAAGATGTCAAACCAACCAATTCCCAGAAG
>CAYPUP010000430.1:0-2029 GCA_964413795.1 uncultured Ignavibacteriales bacterium | reverse complement strand
GGTAGATATCCAAAAAGTAGAAGCCAGGATGAAGAACCAACTTCCTGAAGAGGAAAAACGCTTGCTTGCTGATTACATAATAGAAAATGATGGTGACCAGTTGCTTATTCCCCAGGTAATAGAATTGCATCAGGTGTTTTCAGCAGCTTAGTTATTTGAATACGCTTCAAGTAAAAAAGCCTGCAACTTATATTGTCGCAGGCTTTTACTATCAATGAAACTTTTTTTTAGTTCTGTGGGATGTAAATGTTCCCTGTTACCCGGTAACCTGTCAGGTCTTCGTACCAGTCGTTGTATTGATCTCCACCCGATTCTGCCCATGCGGCAAAGAAATTATAAGCATCTATTATTTGAACTTGTTCGACAGGATATTCAAATCTAACAGGCAAGTCAATGGCCCAAGGCAGGTTATTTACTGTTTGGTAATACCTCTCTATGGCAGGGTTGCTATCATCGGCCCATGTGCCAAATAATGCAGTATTTACAAGGTCGGTTGGTTCTTCACCGGCCAGGTGTACTTCTGTACCACGGTCTTTGTTCACAATAATAAATGGATTGTAAGGAGCCACCCTATTGCTTACAACTCTGGTTGAGGTATTGCTGAAAACAACGTGGATTTGATTTATTTCTGGTTCAACATAAGGTACATCGGGCATGGTGTTTATAAAACCACTTCCTGAAGAACCAATCATATTAAAGGCATTGTCGAAAAAGACAATTACGGTGTTGGTCTGGTTGTTTTCGGTTCCATTGGCCGCAATGTCAAGATAGCCTTCTGTGAAATTTTGTCCTGTTACCGATTCAATATCAGTTGGATCTCCATCAAGCATAATTCCAAAACCATTGACCAAACTTGCACCTACGGCACGCACACTGTAATCGGTGAAAAATTCAACAAGGCCATTATTTGAGTTTAATACTGATTTATACTGATAGTCAATCACAAGGTCATTAAAGTCGTAGTCACCTGTACCAGGCCATAAATCTTCAAAAGCAAATGTTCCCCAGTCGGTTATGTTGGGATAGTATACATTAAATGCACGGGTTGCATCCTCAGGGTATTCGTCTAAATCATCGTCAACGCCATCACCATCGGTGTCAGTAACGGGGCCTGTAACCACTACATTATCAAAATACATGCTGCTGGTGGTAGTGTAGTCGTTTGTCCATATAAGTATCTGGCAGCTTGTAGTTCCCATTGGCATGGAAGCCGCAATCATTTTATTGACCCAGCTTGAGGAAAATGAAGTTATAAATATGTTGTAGTAGGCGATGGGATACCCATTTCCGTTTCTTGGTATCAGGTATAACCATGCATAAGTGGTTCCGCTTGTTCCAACACGCTTGATGTCAGCACTAAAAGTGATCAAATCCCCGGGGGCAGCCTCAACAAGTTGCGAGGTGCCGCCATAGAACTGTGAAGTAGAATTATTAGTTCGGATATAGCCATTCGATCCATCCTGCCCCCATTCCATATAACCAGTACGGGAGTCTCTTGAGAACCACCACTTACCATCAACGGTCATATTATTCGACCAATTATTCATGGTGCTAAAGTTATTTACGGCGAAATCACCATTTTCAACCAAATTACCGGCAGCCAATTGTTTATGCGAACTATGGAAGATTAAGGGATTTACCTTGCCTGATTTTTTTGTGGGGGCAACCGAATCTGGAGGAGCATACCCATAATCTTCTCCAAAATCTATAATCACACCACCTTCTTTATAACTCACCGGTAATACAACAGGCACGAGCACTGATCCTGCCATGGTTTGTACATATACTTCGTTTAGTGTTGATGGTACAACAATACTTCCGCTAAACGCCCCATTATGATCAAAACTTCCTGAAGTGATGAGTTTGCCTCCTTCATTAGGATCGGCTGTAAAAATATCAAAACGACTTCTTAATTCTGAAAAATTGATGCTTGTCGGCATCTGAATGTTGAGGGTCACTTCTTTTGTTGTTTCGAAGTAAAATCCATTGGGGACTTCCAAATCGTTCATGCTTTTTTTGGGATCAGTAG
>CAYPUP010000429.1:0-2031 GCA_964413795.1 uncultured Ignavibacteriales bacterium | reverse complement strand
TGAGTTATTGTTTTTGTTAAAAATCTGGATCGTGTCGCAGGTAGCATCTTTACCGCGCTGAATTGCTTTATAAACTCCGCCGGAAATTGATTGATGGGCTCCGAATATCATAATAATTTACTCTCTTTCATAAAATATCAATAAATAAAGTACTAAATATTTCTTATGAATACAACAAATCATGAATATTAATGTTCAAAGTAACTTTAATTAAAAAATGGTGATTCTATCACTTTCACTGACACCCCCTGTCAGTGGTCTTTTCTATATTCTCCTTAAGAACTCTATTAAGGAGGATGTATGGAAAAATCGGTTTTTATCAGAGATACGGGGATGACGGTAGTCGAAGTGCTTGACGAATTAGCCCAGGGTTATAATTGCGATCAAATTGTCAGCCGTATTCCAAAGTTAAATGTCAGTGATATATTAGCGTCCTTGAAATTCTCTGCTGATATAATCAGGCAGCATATAATTTCAGAAGAAAATATTGAAATCAACGGTGAAATTGTATTAAGAGCACACAACCGGAAGTTGATTGATCTGACCGAAATCAGAAAAATTCATCCCAGAGCCTATGAATCCTGGTTACCTAATGAGGACAACCAATTGGTTGACTTATTTAAAAGAGGTCATAGGATTAAAGAAATAGCTAAACAATTACAGCGTCAGGAAGGGGCTATAACGAGCCGGCTGAAAAAATTAGAGTTAATCGGTAACAAACCACCGGGAAGGTTTTCTAATCAGCAATAGTACAGTCAGCTTCGATTTCAACCAGCCAGTCGGTGCGGGCTAAGCCTTTAACCTCAACCATAGTTGCGGCCGGTCGAATTTTTCGGAAATATTCACTATGGGCTCGGCCGACTTCTTCCTGTTTGGAAATGTCGGTTAAATACATCCGAGTGCGGATAACATCGGTAATTTTTCCGCCCCCCTCCTCGATAGCTTTTTTTATGATCTCCAGGCATCGGATAGCCTGTCCGTAAGCATCCCCCGGTGCCGCAGTTGAGCCATCCGATGCAATCGGTCCGGTTCCGGCGACTGCAAGTATATTGCCAATCCGAACAGCCCGGCTAAAGCCAATTATTGGCTCAAATGGTGATTCTGAAGATATGTTATATCTTTTATTATCCATTATAATTCCCTCTACTTAAGGTTTATGCTGAGTATTTTAACATCAGTCATATCTTCGATAGCATAGCGGACCCCTTCACGTCCGACGCCGGAGTTTTTCATTCCGCCATAGGGCTGATGGTCGGCTCGGTAAGTTGGGATATCATTCACAACCACGCCGCCGCATTCGATATGCTTAAAGGCATAAAAGACATCTTTCATGCGATTGGTAAATATGCCGGCCTGCAGGCCGTATTCGGAGTCATTGATCTGATCGACAACCTTTTTGAAATTATTGTATTTAAACAAAACGGCCAGCGGTGCGAAAGCCTCTTTGGAACAAACAGCCATCGAAGTTTTAACGTCGGTTAAAATTGTCGGGGCAAGTGTTCTGCCTTTGATGGCTTTACCGCCGATGATAATCTTTGCGCCTCCAGCAACAGCTTGATTGATCATCTCCATAGATTTCTTTACCGATATTTTATCAACCATCATCCCGATATCAGTTTTAGGGTCAAGAGGATCACCTATTTTTAGCTTATTGGTTTTAGCCTTAAACAATCTGACGAATTTGTCATAAATTTTTTCATGAACATAAATCCGCTGCACGGAAATACATGATTGTCCCGCAACAGCAAAAGCACCGGCTAATAATCTGGTGGCAGCAAAATCGAGATCGGCATCATCGGCTATCGCAACACCGGCATTACCGCCCAATTCCAGAACTATTTCCTTTTTACTTGCATGTTGTTTAATCCACCAGCCAACTTCAGGTGAGCCGGTAAAAGTAATCATTTTGACTTTAGGATCTTCGAGCAGGGGAGAAGCCTCTTTGGATGAACCGGGTAAAATAGAAATCGCCCCTTTGGGGTGATCGGTTTTATCAATAAGTTCGGCTAACATCAGGGCTAAAACAGGAGT
>CAYPUP010000428.1:0-2047 GCA_964413795.1 uncultured Ignavibacteriales bacterium | reverse complement strand
ATGCCGTTGCTGGCTTCCGGATATGATAATCTGAAAGTTACCTTTAATCTTGTTCCTGCCCTGCTGGATCAATTGCAGTTATATATTGATGGAGACAATGATCGCCACCTTCAGCTTAGTCGAATCAAAGCTGAAGAACTCAACGATGAACTACGCCTTGAGATCCTTCGCAGCTTTTTCGTAGCCAACCCGCCCCATATGATTGATCCTCACGATCGCTATCGGGAACTCTATCAAAAGACAATTAAAAACTCCGATGAGTCTATCCTTCCATCTCTTTTTTCCTCTGAAGAAATTCGTGATCTTCAGGTCTGGTCCAACCTTGCCTGGGTAGACCCATATTTTAAAAATGAAGATCCGATAAAAAATCTTCTGGCCAAAGGAAGGCATTTTACCGAAGAGGAAAAGCACTCTCTTCTGGAGTGGCAGATAGCATTAATAATGAAAATTATACCTGCCTATCAAAAGCTATACCATGATAACAAAATTGATATCTCATTTACGCCCTATTATCATCCGATTCTTCCCTTGCTATGCGATACCGATTCCGCCAAAGAGGCTTTACCGGGGATAACTCTGCCGACAAAGAGATTTGTTCATCCGGAAGATGCCGAGAAGCAGATAGCCATGTCGATGGAAAAATTTGAGAAACTTTTCGGACGATCGATGAAAGGAATGTGGCCGTCGGAAGGGTCGGTTTCGGAGGAGGTGGCACAGTTATGCCTTAAACTTGGTTTAAAATGGATTGCGACCGATGAAGAGATCCTGTTTAACTCATTAAAAAAATCAGGTCTGAGCGTTGATGATAATCCCCTGCATACAGTCTATGAATATGGTTCAGGATTAAAATTATTTTTCAGAGATCATGCTCTCTCTGACCGGATTGGTTTTGTTTATTCTATCTGGGAGGCCGATAAGGCTGTGGATGATTTCCTTTTGCATATCAAAAATATAGGGAAGCTTCTTCAAAAACAAAATGACAATACGGTAATCCCGGTTATTTTAGACGGTGAAAATGCCTGGGAATATTTTCCCAATGACGGGATGGATTTCCTCAGTAAGCTTTATAAAAATTTATCTGAAGACCCCGCTATACAAACAGTCACTATGACAGAAGCGGCGGAAAATATTACTCCGCGGAAATTGCCCAGACTTTTTGCCGGGTCATGGATCAATCATAATTTCAGAATCTGGATTGGGCACCCCGAAGATAACAAAGCCTGGGATTTACTCTCAAAAACAAGAGAGGCACTTGAGAATTATTTATTGAAAAACCCTGGCATTAGTAATGAAAAAATAAATGCTGCCTGGAAGCAGATTTATATCGCTGAGGGTTCGGACTGGTGCTGGTGGTATGGGGATGAACACCGAGGGGCATACAATGGAGAGTTTGATAAAATATTCCGCAATCATTTGATGGCTGTTTATGAGATTTTGGATATGGACGTCCCGATTGAGTTCTATACACCCATCTTCCGCAAGCAGACTATTACCCATATTATCCAGCCGGATGATTTAATACATCCAATAATTGATGGCCGTCTTACTCACTTTTATGAGTGGGCTGGGGCGGGTTCGTTTGATTGTATCGAGGCTGGCAGCACTATGCACCGAGCGGATCAAATTATAAAAAAGATTCACTTTGGCTATGATCATGAGAGTCTCTACATTAGGCTTGACTTTATTAATAAAAAGTCTTTAAAATCAAACAAAGACCCGATGCTGCAGGTTATCCTGTTTGCACCGGAGCCGGTTCATTTTAATATTTCATTGGGATCGGCTGAAAAAGAAATCAGCATCAATGAAAGCATTTACCGGGTTGCCTTTAACGAAATACTGGAATTGGCCATAAAGCGCTCCTTCATAAGAGATTCCGGTTTTGGCGATGTGGGAATGAACCTGTCTATATTCGATGGTGAAGCCCTTCTGGAAAAATGGCCGGAAGATGAACCGTTGAAGTTTAAAGTGTATGAGGCGAATGGAGAATTGTTCTGGCCCTTTTAAGGAGCCGGCAATTACCAAATGGGGATTATTCCCCAGGGAGATG
>CAYPUP010000427.1:0-2053 GCA_964413795.1 uncultured Ignavibacteriales bacterium | reverse complement strand
TGTTTTGGCTGTGGGAGGCTTGAGTTTCGCTTACTAAGAAGGAGTACAGTTGAAATTCTGGAGATTTTTATTCCGACAATAAAACCTGAAAATGATCCGGTTAGCAATGGTATGAGCGCTAGTAGCGGAATGGTGTACCAAACCGAGAGGATTTGACTGTCGAGATTGCGGCCTAAAGTGCTGTTAATAAATTGCGTTCCCAGCATAATAACGAATATCGCCGGTATTAAGCTCAAAAATGAGATAATATTGGCCTCAAAAAGCATCTGATTGCGAATGGATGATGTGTAAGCGCCCAACGCCTTTTTTACACCAAACTCCTTTAAACGTCCCTCCATTGTTACTTTGGTGAGAAAAATGTAGTTGAAAACGGAAATAATTAGAATGAAAAGGGCAATGGCTATATAATATTTCAACTCGTTGGCATTTCCCCGTCGTGAATAAATATCACTTATTTCTTCAGATTGTAAATACACATCAGTTGCTGCCTGCAAGCTAAAAGCTTGTTCTTTTTTCGATTCGGCTTCAAATTGAGTGCTGTATTTTTGAAGTTGTTCTGTTACATCTCTGGCATTTGATTTTGCATTTATTTTTAAGTAGGTAATACAAACATCTCTTTCCCAGCTTGTTTTGAATGTTCCAACTTCAGACCCGTATTCGCCGAGGCGCTGTTTTTGCGTACCCAGGAATTCATCAATCAAATCGGTATGAGAAACGAAGTTCGGCGCCAGAGATGAATTGGATGGAAAATCTTTGAAAATTCCACAAACAGTCAGGTTAATAAATTCGTTGTTTAAACGTGCCTCAATCGTCTTATTCATGGCATCCCCATTGGGAAAGTATTTCCTCGCCATGGTTTCTGAAATGGCTACCTCACTTCTTGATTCAGCAGTTTTTCCAATAATAAAGTCAATCCCCAAAAGATTAAAAATAGAAGCATCGGCACATGCAAAGCGTTGCTCTTCAATAATATCGGTTCCATTTAGGCGAATCTCAAATTCACCACCTTGATGATATCGGAAAAATCCGTCTACTGAAGGGATGTCATTTTTAGCAGTTTCTCCGAGGATGAATGGCGTAGTACTATTGGTGCCATGTATTATCCTATAAACCTGATCGTTTTCAGGGATATATCTATCAAAGGACTTTTCATGCATATATAACATTAATATCAGGATAATCGACCCCAAACCAATACCCAGTCCCAGCACACTTACCAGTGATTGTACTTGGTTATTTTGGATGCTTTTTATTGCGATTTTTAAAATGATGTATAGCCTCATGGATTATTTTGGATTATTTTAATTTACTCATATCTCAACGATTCCACAGGATTTCTGCGGGCTGCCCTGTATGTAACCCAACTAACTGTGCTTAGTACAATAATCACGGTAAGCAATCCTGAAATGGCAAAAACCCACCAGCTTAGCTCTGTTCGGTAAGCAAAGCTCTCCAGCCATCTGCTCATAGCGAAATAAGCCAAAGGAGTGGCAATGATAAAAGCAACAGCAATCCATTTTACAAATCCAATGTTGAGCATTTGTATGATTTCGAACACCTTCGCTCCATTTACCTTGCGTATTCCTATTTCCTTGGTCCTGCTGCTAATAATAAAAGTGGAAACCCCCAAGAGGCCCATGCAAGCCAGCAAAATGGCAAGGGCAGCAAAGAAACCCATGAGTTGAAAAGTTTTGTAATCCTTTTGATAGCGTTGCTCAAGTATGGTGTCCAGAAAACTAAATTCAATGACTTCATTTGGATAAAAACTTTGGCTTATATCTGTAATTGCCTTCATCGATCCTATTTTGTCAGATTGAATTACCTTAACAATCATATGGTAAACATCGGGGTAGTTAATTACAAAAACAGCAGGCTTAATTTTATTGTAAAGTGATTCAAAATGAATATCATCAATAACGCCTACTATTTTTCTGGTTGACTTCGGCCAGTTACATCTTAGTGATTGGCCAATGGGATTTCCTTGTATTTCGAGATATTTTACAGCCGCTTCATTTAGGATGATCGATTCGGCGGCATCCGTTTTAAACTCCTC
>CAYPUP010000426.1:0-2063 GCA_964413795.1 uncultured Ignavibacteriales bacterium | reverse complement strand
TTATTGCCTCCCGTAAAACAAAACTTCAGCAGTTAATCGATGGAGATAAGAAAGGGGCCAGAAGAGCCGAAAGGCTTCGCAATAAACCGGATCAATTCCTGGCGACAATTCAAGTCGGAATTACTCTGGTGGGGACAGTTGCCGGTGTCTTTGGCGGCGCAACATTAGTCATTCCGCTGATGAATTTGCTGATGGAAATCCCGGTTGAGTTAATTTCTAAAACAGCAGGGCCATTATCTGTCGCTATTATCGCTATTCTAATCACGGTGACAACGGTTGTACTCGGAGAGCTTGTCCCAAAATATATCGCCCTGTCGCATCCTGAAAAATATGCCCGCAAGGTGGCTCCTTTTATCAGCATTTTTAACCGCCTGACGAGTTTTATTGCTTATGTTCTAAGCGGCGCGGCCAATGCCATAATTAGATTTCTCGGTATCAGAATCTCCAAATCTTCACAGACGATTACCGAAGATGAAATCAATATGATGATTTTTGAAGGAAAGGAAAAAGGGGTCTTCGATGAAACCGAAGAGCAGTTGATCCGCTCGGTTTTTGATTTTGCCGATTCAACTGTGCGGAGGGGGATGACTCCCCGGCTGGATGTAGTCGGGATAGCCTCGGATTCGACGCCTCAGGAAATAATCAAAGCGGCAGTAGAAAATGGATACAGCAAATACCCTGTCTATGAAAAGAGTATTGACAATATTATCGGAGTCCTCTTTACCCGGGATTTGGTGCAGCATCATTTAAATCCGGAATCGATTAATTTGAAATATTTGATCCGTAAGCCGATTTTTGTTCCGGAGACTTTACTCCTCTCAAGACTTCTCCGGGATTTTCAGCGCAAAAAAAAGGATTTTGCCATCGTGCTGGATGAATTCGGCGGCACCAACGGGATTATTACCATGGAGGATATCATTGAAGAGTTGGTGGGTGAAATTCGTGATGAAGACGATGACGAGGATATCCCATTGGTTAAGCATTCCGAAATGACGGCTTTTGCTGATGGCACTGTTTGGCCAGGAGCTGTTAACGAAATGATGACCTGCCACTTACCCGAAGATGATGCTGATACTCTGGCCGGCTTGATTATGGAACATCTGGGACGACTGCCGGAAAAGAATGAAGAGATAATAATTGCCGATATGAAAATAACCATTCTGGAGCAAATCAATAACCGGCTTACCCGGTTAAAGTTGGAACTCATTTTAAATTCAAATGGAAATAAAAAATAAAAAAAGAAAGAAGCTCGCTTCCTATGCCTAATATTTTTACATTACCGCTGCGATGGTCGCGATCACTATACGACTGGGTATTAGCCTGGGGAGAATCTAAAAACGCTCTAACAGCCCTTTTTTTCCTTTCTCTGGCGGAAGCTTCTTTTTTTCCGATCCCGCCCGATGCCCTGTTGATTGCTCTTTGTATGGGCACTTATAAAAAATGGAAAAAATTTGCTCTGGTCTGTTCGGTTGGCTCGGTAATCGGCGGCGTGCTGGGGTATTATATCGGTCTGTCGGCCTATGATTTAATCGGCGAGAAGCTGCTATCTATCACCGCATCCTTTTCCGGTACTAATCCGGATGAACTATTGCAAACGGCTAAATACTGGTTTAATGAAAAAGAATTATTAGGGATGAAAGTGGGGGTATGGGCGGTAGGATTGGCTGGATTTACTCCGATCCCCTACAAAGTATTCACTATCGCAGCCGGATTTTTCGAAATGCAGATTGTCGCTTTTATTTTAGCTTCAGCGATCAGCCGCTCATTGCGGTTTTTCTTAGTAGCCGGAATTATCGGAATTTTATATAAAAAATATGGAGATAAAATCAAAGTCTTTATCGATAAATACTTTAATTATTTAGCCATAGCTTTTGTTATACTCTTGATTTTAGGATTCTGGGCTATCAGCTTATTAGAAGGAGAATAAACTACCAGGCCGCTTAATATGAATAATCATCACCACCATACTGAATCAGCCACAGGTAAAAGACTTATCTGGACTATTCTCTTTAATGTTGTCATTACGATAGCCGAGTTTGTCGGGGGGATGATCTCCGGCTATT
>CAYPUP010000425.1:0-2072 GCA_964413795.1 uncultured Ignavibacteriales bacterium | reverse complement strand
CATTTAAGGCATTCACGCCTGCGTCTTATCGCCTGACCGTCCTGCGAGGGCCGACTATCCACCACTTTATCTTCTTCATGTCCACACTCAGGGCATTTCATAGTAACGAAATTACTCTTTCTTTTTTATTTGAACAACAATTATGATTCTTACCCCTCCGTCTCCTTCTTGATCCAGTTTATATAATCCGAATGTCCGGCGGCAAGGGGGACAGCGATAATCTCCGGGAGTTCATAAGGATGGTTCTCGATTACCCAATCCTTGAGAGAATCAAATTTATCCTTGGTGGTTTTAATCATCAAAAGGGCTTCCACATCACGTTCAATTTTATCGTTCCACCAGTAGTATGACTCAATCCTAGGTACAATATTAATACATGCGGCCATCCTGTTTTCCATCAACCCCTGCGAAATCCGGTTAACCTCATCCTGGGGGAGAGATATATAGACAACAATAATATCTTCGGTCATTTTTTCACCTCACGGCCTAAACGTTTTTCTATCGAGGCAATTTTGCCTGTCAACCGGTTGCGGGCGCCTTTGCGGTCATCGATAGTGATTATGATATATATCCGATCATGCCCCAGACGCTGAAGCATCTTGCGGGCTTTGTTTATTACCGGCATGACTTTGTCCCATTCACCTTCGATAATTGTCGCCATCGCCGTAAGCCTATAAGGAAGGCCGGATTTATCTATAATGTTTATGACTTTAGCGACATCTTCCGAGACCGATGCGCTCTTTTTGCTGGTGGGGAACATGGTTAGTTGAAAAAGCATCCTTGCCTCCTATTGCATATTTTACAGGGGCATTTGAGGACAGGTCTTACCTGGATCATCTACCGCCCATAATTTCAATTTATTTTCGTTCTGTTGGGTCTTGTTCCGCTTTGCGGAATTGTGACCCGACAGTTTCGCAGCGTCAGGTCACACCTCGCCCAGGCGAGCCAAGACCTTACGCAACAGATAATTTTTGTAGCCCATCATTTTGGTGGGTTTACAATTGTGGCAGGATCGCAGGGATCCTGCTCTACAGCAAATTTCAAATCAATCCTAATACAACGGAAACTTTTTGCAAAACACGGCTACTTCAGTAGCTATCTCTGCCAGGACATCCTCTTTTAATCTATTCTTGATCCCTCTATCAATGAAATCCGCAATCTGTTTCATCTCTTTGATACCCATCCCTCTCGTTGTAACTGCAGGTGTACCGACTCTGATTCCTGAAGTTACAAATGGTTTTTCCGGATCAAAGGGGACAGTGTTTTTATTAACAGTAATCCCGGCCGCATCAAGTGCCTTTTCAACTTTTTTACCAGTTAATTTAGGGATATCAATAAAAGACATCAAAAAGAGATGCGTATCGGTTCCGCCGGTTACAATCCGGTGACCTTTTTCAGCTAAGGTACCAGCTAAAGCCGCCGCATTATCTATCACCTGTTTCTGATAGATTTTGAATTCATCGGTCATAGCCTCTTTGAAAGCCACCGCTTTGGCAGCGATTATGTGCATCAAGGGGCCGCCCTGTATACCGGGCATAACGGTCCGGTCAAGATCGGCAGCGTATTTTTCTTTACACATCACCACCCCGCCACGAGGGCCACGCAGAGTTTTATGAGTCGTTGAAGTTACAAAATCGGCAAAGGGGATAGGGGAAGGATGATATCCGGCGGCGATAAGACCGGCGATATGAGCGATATCAACCATCATATAAGCGCCGCAGGTGTCGCAGGCTTCGCGAATCTTTTCAAAATCCCAGAAACGGGGATAGGCTGAAGCGCCAGCAACAATCATTTTCGGTTGAATCTCTTTAGCTTGTTTTATCAACGCATCGTAGTCGATAACTTCGGTTTCCCGGTCCACTTGGTAACCATGAAATTCATAAAGCATCCCGGAGAAATTTATCGGATGACCGTGAGTCAGATGCCCGCCATGGGAGAGATCCAATCCCATAACTTTATCACCCGGTTTAAGTACCGTAAAATAAACCGCCATATTGGCCTGAGAACCGGAGTGGGGCTGGACATTGGCATGCTCGGCGCCAAATAATTTTTTTAATCTTTCACGGGCGAGA
>CAYPUP010000424.1:0-2092 GCA_964413795.1 uncultured Ignavibacteriales bacterium | reverse complement strand
CAGCCATTGCCGAGGGTAATCCGGCACCCATCGAAGCCAAGGCATTATCTAAAAGTAAGGTGTTCTGTTTTAAGGTATGGTAGTTTCGTGCAAACCATATTTTGTACATGCCATTATCCAATGTAACTATATCATCCTCTTTCATATTTTGTCGTATTACTTTTACTATTTGCTGGGGCGCATATGGAAAACGTTCTTTCTTTGTAATTGATTGAAAGTGGGCATTTAAATATTTTTGCATTTTATAAAAATAGGAAAAGTCCCAGTCAGATTCTTTTTTAATAAAAGTTCCTATTTGTTTAATTGTATTTGCTATGTCACCAACTACTTCAAGCTGGGGAAAATAGATCTGATCAACTATCGCAGGGAAAAAATTGATGTGAATTACTTTTCTTTTATCGTTTGTTTCCATAATAAATGGAGGTTTTTCGATGGTGTCGTGGCCGACATTGATGATCAGGTCCGCCTTATTTATAGCGCAATGAATATAGTCGTTTTCTGATAACGCAGCTGTTCCTAAATATTGTAAGTGTTTTTCCGTTACTACCCCTTTACCCATTTGGGTAGTAAAGAATGGGATGCCGGTCTTTTCAATAAGCTCTGTCAAAACCCGCGATGTTCTTTTACGATTTGCACCAGCACCGATCAAGAAAAGTGGATGTTTTGATTTTTCTATTAGTTCAATGGCTTTTTTTATAGCTTTTTCTTCTGCCACCGGTCGCCTGGTATGATAATTTATTATCGGAGTTCCTGTCACGATCTCATCTGCAACATCTTCTGGTAATTCCAAATGAACAGCCCCGGGCCTTTCAACCTTAGCCAACCGAAAAGCTTCTCGAACCAGAGTAGGTATCATCTCGCCATTAATTATCTGCTTTGATGATTTAGTTATGGGTTTGAACATTTCAACGGTATTAATGATCTGGAAGTTGCCTTGTTTGCTTTTTTTTATCGGTTTTTGGCCGGTAATAAATAAAGCCGGCATACCGCCAAGTTGTGCATATGCAGCACTTGTCACCAAATTAGTCGCCCCCGGCCCTAAAGTAGACAAGCAAACTCCAGGGATCCCCGTTAGCCTCCCGATGGTTGCCGCCATAAATCCAGCCGCTTGCTCATGACGAGTCACAATGAATTTTATTGAAGATTCCTTTATCGCCTGAAGTAGTCTTAGATTTTCCTCTCCTGGAACACCAAAAATATACTTTATTCCTTCACTTTCCAAACATTTGATAAATAATTCCGCACTGTTCATTGGATAACAATATTAATATCTTTTACGTTTAATTTCAATTGAAAAACAGCGCCCAGTTATAAGATAACTCAAGGCGCTGCAAAATTAATATTTTATTTATCTGTTGGAGGTTGTTGTTGCCCTATCTGGATTGGATTAAGTTGAACGTTTTGAGCTGTTACTGATCCGTCAGTATTTTCTGATCCAAAAACTGAAACCTTTTCGCCAATTTTAAGTTCCGACTTATTAACGGTCTCGGCTTTATTGATCTGGGTCTTATCATTGATCAAAATGATCTTACTGCTGTTATCTTGCAATTTGACTGTAATTGATTTGTTGTCTGCTGAAATTATTTCCCCAGCAACTGGTCTAAACCCTCCTCGAGGCGTCCCTGTTCCCACTTTTCCATTTCTAACCGTTCCATCACCTAGTTGTCCAGAAAAATTTCCTCTCTGACTCTGTTGATATTTTATACCACCGTAAAATCCTACACCGGTAAAGACTACTATTAATAATGTTGTTATTAAAGAATTGTCTTTCATTTTTATATATTCACCTCCTTGAAAAAAAATTCAATTTATATTAATGTCATTCCCGCGTTTACCCTGAGTTAATCGAAGGGGAGGCGGGAATCCAGACGTTCCTGGATCCCCGTCTCTGCCTGCGCAGACAGGTTCACGGGGATGACAATGTTGGTAATTTTATTCATATCTCAGCGCTTCGATCGGTTGTAGATTTGCAGCTTTCCTTGCCGGATACAATCCAAAAACTATACCAATAAGGCTGGAAACACCTATTGCTAATGCTATTGAAGATATAGAAATAACATAAGATAGATTCATGATCTTTGATATTACAAAT
>CAYPUP010000423.1:0-2104 GCA_964413795.1 uncultured Ignavibacteriales bacterium | reverse complement strand
AAAGTTAAAAGTGAGCTAAAGTTACCTGCCTGGCCGGTAGGCAGGGAAGTGGCACCGAATTTTGAAAAGTCTTTTTTTTCAATCCATTGAGCTGCGGCTTTAGCCCGGCTCAACAAAATTATTTGGTCTATTGTCTCATAAAAGTCAAAGTCTTATTCTTAATGAACCTTCCAGAGCCAATGCATGGGGCTAATGTGCCTTGAATAAGGATTTCAAAAAAACGCCAATAATCCATTGAGCTGCGGCTTTAGCCCGGCATAACCGCAAATCATAATTTAAAACCTTCTTCCATCCTGTCTCGTCCGCCTACCTACCGTAGGCAGGCGGACGATAATATGCTAATTATAAAAAACATTGACTTTTCTTAATCAATAGTACGGTGCTCCGCACCTTAAATTTATTGATAATATATTGGCTATAAATATTTCGGTGCGCTGCACCTCAAAATTTATCTCGTCTCGTCTGCGTTTGTAACGCGGATGTAAATCCTAGGTCAATCAATTATTTGACACTTCTATCGTAACAATTTTTTTTGACATCCGCGCTACAAACGCGGACGATAATAAAGAGCTGCTCCCACCTGAGGTTATGTAATAAATATTGTTGGGATAAATTAAGTAATATTGCAAGGAGGAGTATTCTCCTCCTTGCCTAAAATATTAAGTATGAATAAAGGACTTCTAATAATTTCTTTGTGTTTAGCTTCATGTTCAATAACGAACCCATACTATTTAAATCTTAGCAATGAGAAGCAAAAAGAATTTCACCTAAGTCCGGCGGATTCTATTTTTGTTGATAAAAATCAAGTTTTTTCAATCAACATTGAAGAGTTAAAAATGTTGATGAATGTCGACAGGAAAGACAATAAGATGCTTATTTTCTTTACATATTGGTGTCCTCGAAGTTATGAAATTTTACCAGAATTCATAAATCAAATAGATATTACTAACATTAGCCTATATTTTATTTCACCTGACGATTGGGTTTATAAAGAATATTATCCCTCTTATATTTCAAGATTAGGATTAAACAACAATATTTTCCTGTTAGATGTTTATAATTATGGTGAAAAAAGAAGTCCCCATTTCAAAATGAAAAAGTTTATTTCAGAAATATGTACCGATTGCAAGAGTATTCAAGGATTTCCCAGCTTCATTCTTTTCAATAAAGATAATGAGATTGTATATAAAAAGGTAGGATTACCATCTGCTGATACGATTCGAGAAATTGTAAGGTACTAACGGTTAAGGGATCTCAAATGCTATTCTTTTGCAGATGTATATAATTATCCCTGACAGGTTAATTTTTTCCACGACTCAATTTTTAGACAAATGATTGAAATATACTAGCCTTGCCTCGTCCGCCTGCTTACGGTAGGTAGGCGTTTCATGCCTACAGCAGATTGAAAAAACCAGGCGGGTCAATGATTCTACAACTTAATCAACCCGTTTTTAATGGCAAACTTTACGATATCGACTGAAGTTTTAAGTTTTAGCTTGTTGATAATGTTGTTTTTGTGCGAATCTACGGTGCGGATGCTGATGTGCAACTTGTCGGCAATTTCTTTGTTGATGTACCCTTCGGCTACCAATTGCACCACTTCCAGCTCACGCGGAGTAAGCAAATCCATCTTCGATGCGGACACTTTTTGGTTTTCATTGGTTTTAATCAGGCTGTTGACCAGCATTCCGGCAATGTGGGGATCGAAATACATGTGACCCAGATGAATGTCGCTAATCGCTTTTAACAGCACCTCCTTATTCGGTATCCTTGGGCAGATAACCCCGGGCACCGGCCTGGATAGCCTTTTGAACAAACTCCTCGCTGTTGTGCATCGAAAGCATCAGCACCCTGACATCAGGAAACTTTTCACCGATCAACCGGGTAGCTTCAATACCGCTCATTTCGCCCATCGCCACGTCTACGAGGGCTACATCCACCTGCTCAGTTTCCAAAAGCGCCAGAAGTTCTTTCCCCGACGAAACCGCTGCCACCACTTCCACCTGACCGGCATCCGACAACAAGGAAACCACGCCATCGCGAAACAACTGATGATCGTCGGCCAGAATGACCCTTATTTTTTTCTGAGTAACCATATTATCGA
>CAYPUP010000422.1:0-2106 GCA_964413795.1 uncultured Ignavibacteriales bacterium | reverse complement strand
TCTTCTCCAACAAAGCTGTTCTCGGCGAACTAACAGGAAGCCATGCTATCGGCCATACCCGCTATAGTACAACCGGAGCTTCCTCTCTAATAAATATACAGCCTTTCTTGATGACCAACCGCTCACACTGTACAGCCATTGCCCACAATGGTAATCTGACCAATTCACTTGATTTGAGAAACAATCTTGATTCCAAAGGATCAATCTTTCAAACGACTTCCGATACTGAAATTATATTGCATCTCGCGGCAAGATCCTCAAAGAAGACAGGTATTGAAAGAATTTGCGATGCTTTAAATACAATAAAGGGAGCTTTTTCATTGGTCTTCTTAACTGAGGATTCAATTATTGCCGCCCGGGATCCTCACGGTTTTCGTCCTCTTGCATTGGGAAAGCTCCAAAGAGCATGGGTGGTAGCTTCTGAAACCTGCGCCTTTGATCTCATTGGAGCGAAATATATCAGAGATATAGAACCGGGTGAAGTTCTGGAAATTTCCAAAAAAGGATTAAAATCATATTTCCCTTCCAAGCCGGCTAAAAAAGCCTGCTGCATTTTTGAATATATTTATTTTTCACGACCCGATTCCAAAATATTCGGAGAAAATGTAGATAAGATCAGACGACGCCTGGGGAGACTCCTTGCCCGTGAACATCCGGTCGAAGCTGATATCGTTATTGGAATTCCAGATTCAGCCAATACTGCTACCTTAGGTTATGCGGAGGAATCTGGTATCAGGTTTGAGATTGGCCTTATTAGAAACCATTATGTCGGTAGAACATTTATTGACCCTCAGCAAAAGATCCGGGATCTTGATGTAAAAGTAAAATTCAACCCAGTCAAAGGCGTTCTCAATGGCCGCCGAGTGGTTGTCGTTGATGATTCTATAGTAAGGGGAACAACATCAAAAAAATTGGTCAATCTAATCCGGGAAGCCGGCGCCAAAGAGATTCATTTCAGGGTATCGTCTCCTCCTATAATCTCCCCTTGTTTTTTCGGGATCGACATGCCTACCAAAGAAGAGCTTATAGCTTACCGCATGTCTGTCAAAGAGATAGAGAAATATCTTCAAGTAGATTCTCTACGCTATCTCTCTTTGAAGGGAATGTTAGGCATGAAATCTTTACCCGAAACAACCTTTTGCAGCAGTTGTTTCTCTGGAAAATACCCGATTAAAATACCTCCTGTGAACGGCAAACATCACCTTCAAATCAAAACTCCGGCATTAAGCGTATAATAAGCAGATATTGAATCTAATGCATTTTATGCCGATAATTTGCAAAAGAGATCGTATTGACATTATTGAACTTATGATTATATTAATGTAAGAGTCACCAGTTACTACGATTACCTACATTCTGGTCGTATAACCTGCGAACAGTAAATTTTGCCGGAGGCATTTTGATTAAAATCGGACGTAAAAGTATAGTTATCTCTACTTTTGTAATTATTGCGAGTTCGTTAATTAGCTTCAGTAATACGATATCCGCGGTTAAGATTTACAACCCTGCTTCATCAGAAAATATCAAACTAAAGCCAAGAGCCATTCCGGTAAAATCGTTCAACACAGCTATCAACCCTCAAACAAAAATATCCCATGTAGTCGTAAAATTTAGTGATAATAATCAAGTAAGAAAATCAGGCTACAAGCTTATTTCCAAAGCCGGAATAGCAGCTCTTGTTGAATCTAATAATAAGCTAAACCTGTATCTTGGCACTGACAGAATGAGAAGGCTGTTTGAAAATATGACCGAATCAAAACTGGACATGAAACGCGAAGCCTTACAATTAAACTCAAAGACAGAATTAGCTGATCTTAACAATTATTATCGGATTGAAATTAGTGATTATCAGGATGCTGAAAATCTTATTAATGATCTCAATGCCCTTGATGAAGTTGAAATAGCATTTTTTAAGCCAACATCAGAACCGGCTGGCGATATCGCCCCTCCTACCCCGGAATACGTTGCCAATCAGGATTACCGCGAAGCAGCTCCTGCCGGAGTTGATGCCGACTATGCGAATACCTTAATAGGTGGGGATGGTACCGGTGTTAAAAATATTGATATCGAAGGGAGCTGGAAAGATACTCATGAAGAAATAGACAA
>CAYPUP010000421.1:0-2109 GCA_964413795.1 uncultured Ignavibacteriales bacterium | reverse complement strand
CGATACAACCGGTTTAGTCACATGCTTTTTGATAAATTTGGCTGCTTCTTCTTCATCGGAACCGCCAATTTCACCAATCATAACAATCGATTTGGTAGATTTGTCATCCTCGAAAGCTCTCAGACAATCGATAAAATTGGTTCCGATAACCTGATCTCCCCCTATTCCTATACAGGTTGTCTGCCCCATACCGGCTTCTGTGAGAGCCCAGATAGCTTCGTAGGTTAACGTACCGGAGCGGGAGACAACACCAACACTCCCCTTCTTTACAATAGTTCCCGGCATAATACCGACTTTTGCCTGGTCGACGGAAATCAGACCGGGACAATTAGGTCCAATAAGACGAGCGCCCATTTCCCTAACATAGGGATAGACTTTCATCATATCATTTGCGGGTACACCTTCGGTAATACAAACAACCAATTTAATTCCGGCCGCAACAGCTTCATATATCGCATCGACTGCATATGGAGGCGGAACATAAATTACGGAAGTATTGGCATCTGTTTCTTTGACAGCTTCTTCAACGGTATTAAAAACCGGAATACCGGCTACTTTAGTACCACCTTTGCCGGGAGTTACCCCGCCAACCACATTGGTACCGTAAGCTTTCATCTGTTCAGCATGGAAAGAACCGTCACGTCCGGTAATCCCCTGAACAATCAATTTTGTTTTATTATTTATGAATATCGACATATCAATAATCCCTGGATTTAAAATTCAACTCTGGCCATATCAATGGCTTTTTTAACGACATCATCAAGCGTATTTTCAAAAGGAAGGTTATATTTAGCTAATATCTTTTTACCTTCTTCTTCGTTAGTGCCTGTCAATCTGACTACAATCGGAATAGTCGGTTTTAATTCATCAAGAGCCGTGACAATTCCCTTCGCAACATCATCACAACGAGTAATCCCGCCAAAAATATTTATCAGAATAGATCTGACATTTTTATCGCTGGTAATAATCTTCAAAGCGGTCACAACTTTCTGAGGGTTTGAAGACCCGCCGATATCCAGGAAGTTAGCCGGATCACCACCGTATCTTTTAACCAAGTCCATTGTCGCCATAGCCAAACCGGCCCCATTGACCATGCAGCCAATATGTCCATCAAGTTGTACGTAGGAAAGATCCCCTTCGCGAGCTGCAATTTCAGCCGGATTTTCAGCATCAAGATCTCTCATGGCTTCGATATCCTTTTGACGATATAAAGCATTGTCATCTATGTTGATTTTAGCATCAATAGCAACAACTTCCGATGAAGGATTTGTAATAAGAGGATTGATTTCCACCAGGGAAGCATCATATTTCCAGAAGACTTGATAAAGTTTCATCAGGATATCGGCACACTGGCGAACCTGATTGATATCGCGGTAGAGCTTATAAGCGAGATTCCTTGCCTGATAAGGCTGTAATCCACGAACCGGATCAACTTCAAGTTTAAAGATCTTTTCCGGAGTTTTTGCCGCTACTTCTTCAATATCAACTCCCCCGGCCGGTGAGACCATAAAGACCGGCTTTTTGCTGGCCCGGTCAAGAACGATACCAACATAAGATTCGGAAATGATGTCCTCGGCCGAGGTTACCAGAACTTTTTGAACTTTTAGGCCTTTAATATCCATTCCGAGAATATTTGTCGCCAGAACTTTTGCTGCTTCCGAATTCTCAGCGTATTTAACACCGCCGGCTTTTCCCCGTCCGCCTACATGAACCTGAGATTTAACCATAACCGGACGATTAATACGTTCGGCAATTTCAAACGCTTCCACAGGCGTAGTCGCCACTTCACCGGGCGGCACAGAAATACCGGCCTGAGCAAAGAGATCTTTTGCCTGATACTCGTGGATCTTCATTGATTCGTTTCCTTGTTTATAAAAGTTTTATCATCACTAATTTTTTTATAATATTCTACCGCAAGTTCTTCCATTTTTTCTATAGTGTTATATTCCGGACTATCAAGCACCTGCTCCATCAGGTAATCAAGAATTTTCCCGACCATCGGGCCGGCGCCTATATTAAATTTTTCCATGACATAATTGCCATCCAGAACCAGATCGCTTAACGAGAACGGGGGCTGTTTATCAAGTTCATCGCGGATATCTTTTTCAA
>CAYPUP010000420.1:0-2109 GCA_964413795.1 uncultured Ignavibacteriales bacterium | reverse complement strand
GATAATAATAAATATCGCCGTAAATAACAATAAAGAGAAGAGGCAGATATTGCAATTATCAATGTCTTTATCGCAGTGCGAAGTATGGTTAATAATGTTTGCCAGCCCAAGTAAAACAACAATAACAGCAAGCAGATAAAATATGCGAAGAGTCTTGTTTTTAGTTATTTCAGTCAGCATAAGTTGTTAAACATTTTCAATCATAAAAAAGTTCTTTGTTTTATTATTATTTAGTCATAATAAATTTAAGTAAAAATACATAAACGGTGCAGCAAACAAAAGTGAATCAAAACGATCCAACACTCCGCCATGACCGGGAATAATAGCCGAGGAATCTTTAATATTCAAAGACCGTTTCCACATTGATTCCACCAGATCACCCAGTTGTCCAAAAACAGAACATCCGATTGATAAAGCAATGATTTGAATAAAGGCTATATTATTGAATTTCCAGTAGTACATCAGAATGCCGATAGCAACCGCTCCGATTACACCGCCAATGAATCCTTCAATAGTTTTATTGGGGGAGACCGATGGAGCCAGTTTATGTTTGCCAATCCACGAGCCGATACCCATTGCCATAGTATCGCCTACCCATAAAAGACCAAATAGAAACATCAAAGTATCACCGCCGTTAAAATTCCCAACCCCCTGCCCAACCAGAAATACAGTCGGATAGGTAAAGCTCAGGTAGGTAACTCCCCAAAACATTCGTGAATGGCTCTGGAATAATTGTTTCGGAGTCTGTTTACCGATGGCATGAAACATAGCCGATAAAAGAAAAAATATTACCAGGACAATCAATGAAAGATCGATATTTGATAACTCAAAATCTGCAGTTAATGATTTCAGGATAGCAATATTATAGCCCGACAAAAGAAAATAAATATAGGCAATTACTAAAGTTGTAATCCATAAGAAGGGATTATCCCATCCGAATTTTTCATTGGTAAGGAATTCAATCGCACCAACTAGAAGGCTCACCAGGAGCAGCCCAAACAACCAGCCCCCGCCCTGATAGCATATCCAGAGAATAATGGGTATGGCAATTGCCGCAACGATTAATCTGGAAATAAGATTTCTGCTCATTCTGATTCTTTCTTTCCGATTTTGCCGAAACGGCGTTCTCTTTTTTGGTAATTCAAAACACCTTCGAAAAGATCTTCACGTCCAAAATCGGGCCATAAGGTATCGATAATAAGCAGTTCAGTATAACTGGTTTGCCACAGTAAAAAATTGGAAATTCTCATTTCACCCGAAGTGCGTATCAGCAAATCGGGATCGGGAATATTAGCCGTATATAAAAAATTGGAAAATAGTTCTTCGTTAATATCGTTTATTTCCAGAATACCGCTTCGGGCTGAATTGGCGATAGCTTTCACCGCATCGATAATCTCGGTTCGCCCGCCGTAATTCAAAGCCAATATTAAAACCAGGCCTTTATTATTCCGGGTTTTTTGAACCGCATCATTGAGAACTTTCCGTCGACTGGAAGACAAGGCATTTATTCTTCCGACAGTTACGAGTTTGACGTCATTTTTTATAAGCTCATTGAGTTCTTTGCGAGTCGTTCGGGAAAGAAGGGACATCAGTGCTGCAACTTCCGATTTGGGACGTTTCCAGTTTTCCGAAGAAAAGGTATAGAGAGTAAGATATTTTATCCCAATTTCACCGGCTGCTTTGACTACATCCCGGACTGCCTTAACGCCCGCTTCATGCCCAAATGTTCGCGGTTTATTGCGTTTTGCTGCCCAACGGCCATTGCCGTCCATGATTATAGCAACATGAGTCGGAACCCGATCCGGCTGGCTCATAATTTCGGCTGCTAATATTTCAGCTTTGGGTGTCATATCAGACGAAAGTATAATGGCAGGCATAAGATGGCAAGCCTTATTATTATTTCATCTGTTTTTAGAAAAGAAAATTAGCGGCTGACAGTGAAGCTGTCTATCACAGTCAAAAGGCGGAAGTGAGCAGCAGGAAAAATACCCAGTTTTGAAAAGGTTACATTTATGGAATCAGGAAAGGCAACCCCTTCGTGTTCTTTTAAACTGATTACTTTAGAATACCTTTTATACCTGTCATTATCCGGATAATAAAGATATAAAC
>CAYPUP010000419.1:0-2111 GCA_964413795.1 uncultured Ignavibacteriales bacterium | reverse complement strand
CTGATAGATTAAATTTACAAATATGCAAAAGATAAACCTTCTCGGATACACACAACCCCAATTGGAAAAGCTGATGCTTTCTATGGGTCAAAGAGCATATAAAGGACGGCAAGTCTATGCCTGGATCTATAAGGTCCGCCAGCATGATTTTTCCATGATGACCGATCTGACCAAGGATATCCGCCGGAAACTTGATGAAGAATATACTTTTGAAGTTTTTGAATGTGTTAAGGAATTAGAATCGACTGACGGAACCCGAAAATTTCTTTTTCGTCTCGATGACGGGTCATTAGTAGAAACGGTTATGATCCCGGATGAAGATAGAGCAACTATTTGTATATCATCACAGGTTGGTTGTGCTCTGGGGTGTAAATTTTGTGCTACCGGAACGATGGGGCTCAAGCGGAATCTGGAACCGGGGGAAATAGTCAGCCAACTGCTTTATATCAGGAATAAATACGGCAGTGACGCTTTTACCAATGTAGTCCTGATGGGAATGGGAGAGCCATTAAGCAATTACAAAAATGTTCTGAGTGCTCTGGAAATTATTACTGATAATGTCGGACTGGGGTTGGCTGCAAAAAAAGTGACAATCTCTACTTCAGGTATTACACCAAAAATTATTGAGTTAGCTAATCTGGGTGTGAAATACCGGCTGGCATTATCCCTCCATGCAGCTACACAGGAAAAAAGGGAGAAGATTGTACCAATAGCAAAAACATTTAAGCTGGATGAATTGATTGAAGCGGTACGCTATTATACTATAAAAACAAAGGCGCGGGTTTCAGTTGAATATATCATCATAAAAGGATTTAATCATAGTAATCAGGATGCCAATGCCCTCGTTAAACTACTGCATGGTCTGCCTTGCAAAGTTAATCTGCTTGCTTATAATCCTGTGGAAGGATTAGATTTCAGCAGACCTACTGATGAAGAGGTAAACGATTTTGCCAAGTTGTTATATCCCCGGCTGCCGGCTGTAACAGTCCGAAAAAGCCGTGGAACTGATATTGATGCCGCCTGCGGGCAGCTTGCTACAAATGAGAATAAAAGGAGAGATGGGAATGAATAAGAATTTGAAGTCAATATCGATAACATTGATTTGTTTTTTGATTTGTAGTTTGCAAACAGTAACCGGAAAAGACCTGCAAATCGGTAATGTTGATTTTCAATCACTCCGCTGGGGGGAGCAGCGAGCCTCGGTGGAAGCGACTAACAATAGTCTATTGACGAAATTTATTGTTATAGAAATTGAGATAAATTTTACCGGTGAATATTTGACCCCCCAACGTATTGCCCGCTCCAATTTTATTTTACCACCCGGAAAGATGAAAGTTCTGGACCCGGTTATTTCGATCCCGGGAAATTTCGGAAGTTCTAAAGTTTTATTAAAAGTTTATGATGTGGTGGACACACTTGATAACATCATATCCAATCATCAGGTGTACGAACAACCGTTTTTTATCAATTTTATTATCCCGGATGCACTGGTTCCTTATCTTCAGTTTAAAGTTTTATACCCTCCCCGGATTGGTGATGATATTGACTTTGATAATGAATTCGCGCGTTTCCTTCCCTTGTTAATGAGTGATGGTTATACCCCCGGTGATATAGCGAATATGGCTATGTGCGATACATCATTTGTGATGAAGTTGATAGATAGGCTTATGGATATTGCTTACGCCAGAAAAAATGATGTCGGCGAATATGTCCTCAATTTCCCGGTTATTCCGATGGATGAAGCAGATAAGGGTAGAGCCCTGGCTATTCAAACGGCTGATTCATTGAGCAAAATCATAACCGGCAATATTGATGCTTACCGACAGGTAGTGGATAGCCTTAAATTGGCCGGCAAAGTTCCCAAAGATACAAATTCATTCTACGACGGAGGAGCCCTTCTTTATTTCCCATTCCCGATAATAAATGGTCTGGGACTCTGGTGGGATCTTGCTGAAAAATTCATTACCCCGGGTGTTTCTCCGATGGAAATATATTCGTATTCAAATCCATGTGATATTCAAATTCCTCAATATATGTATGCTGTGGTAGGTAATGATGACAATATTGGCAGCCACTATTTTTCCTCGATGAGTTCCGATAACGGAGTTTTG
>CAYPUP010000418.1:0-2127 GCA_964413795.1 uncultured Ignavibacteriales bacterium | reverse complement strand
ATAATCAGGCTTTTACTTCTACCGGTTATCCAGAGATGTCCGTCTTTTAAGCAACCAAGATCTCCGGTCTTCATCCATTCGCCAGAAAATAATTCAGCCGTCGCTTTAGGATTGTTCCTGTAACCGGGAGTGACATTATCTCCTTTGACAAATATTTCACCAATCCCTGTTTCGTCCTGGTTCTCTATTTTTACTTCTACACCATCAACAAGAGGGCCGACTGATCCGAATTTTAGGTCGTCAATTCTGTTAACCGAGATTACCGGCGAAGCCTCAGTCATACCATAACCCTGCAAAAAACTGATTCCAATTATATTAAAGAATTTTACTATGGAAGGCGGTATAGCTGCTCCTCCGGAGACAAACATTCTGATATTACCTAATCCCCCTTTTTCACGCATATTTTTAAAAAGAATTCTCCCTGTATTAAAATTCATTTTCCACAGAACCGAACTTATAATAAATAGAATATTAAATAATAATCTTCTTAGGATAGAGGTGGATGTAATCCGTTTCCTGATTGTGTGGTAGAGTTTCTCATAGAGAAGGGGTACACCAGTCATAACCGTTATATTATTTTTTTCGAGATCTTCACGGATTTTATTTGATTTATATGAACGGGCATAAACTATCTTCGCCCCGCTCATAATTGGAGTAAGGAAGCCGCAGGTAGCTTCAAAGGTATGGTGAAGGGGAAGGATAGATAGAAAAGTATCGTTATGATCAAAACATATCGACTTGCTTATGGCTTCTAAATTTGCCAGCAGATTTTTATGGGTAAGCTCCACTGCTTTGGGGGTTCCGGTAGTTCCGGAAGTATAAATCAGAACGGCAGTTTGATTGAGATTTAGACTCAGTTCCTGATTTCCGACTACCAGCAATTTCATCCAACTATCAGAGGAACTCTCTTCCAAAGATATTACAATCAGTTCATCAGAAATCTCTTTAAGGAGCGATTCAAATTTTTTAGAGGCAAAAATGATCGAAATTCCAGAGTTTTCAATGATAAATTTGATTTCTTTTCTGGTAAGATTTGCATCTATCGGAATAACCGTTTTCCCTGCAGCAAGGATCGCCAGATAAGTAATCCCCCATTCCGGCCTGTTCTCTGAGATGAGTCCAATTTCAGCTATATTATCGCCGTATTTTTGTCTAATTCCTGCTGATAAATCCTGAACATAATTTGATACTTCAGCATAAGTATATTGCTTCCCATTTCCTCCCTTATCACTAAATAAAAATTTATCCCCGAAGAATTCAGCTGATTTGAAAAAGGCCGTGTGGATAAATTGTTCTTTATAAATATCTTTTAAATCATTTAAACTCATATATACAATTTAGAAAAAGACAGTGAACTAATAAAGCGAAAAAACTTGTACCTTTAGAAATAAAAAAACCGCCGGATAACCGGCGGTTTTAAAAATCAATTCAGGTTTTTATCTCTTACGGACTAACAGTAATACTGGTCGAAAGGCTTACTCCACCTCTGGGATCTGTATCAGTAATTGTAATCAAGAATTTACCAGTATCTGCAGGACTAGGTGTCCATTGAAAACCAAAGGCTTCACCATATGTGTTGGTCCTTACTGTACCAGGACCTGGTGTTCCACCTGACGGATAAGTTGCAACCAAGGTGTGGTCACCCAGAGGGTTGCCCCAACGATCATTTATTTTGGCATCTATCTCGGCAGTTTCTCCGACTCTTATTGAAGATGTACCACCGACTGAGGAGTTAGCTTTATAAGCTGGACCAGTCGTGAGATATACCTGCTGTTCCCAGTAGGCTCCGTATTTATAGAACTTGACCGTATCAACAAATCCTATCCCATCATCATTTCCGCCCAACATAGAATAATCTCTTTCAAGCTTAACCGAAGTAATCGTAACTTCAGCCCAGGATGCTAATGCCCCACACACATACTCAAACACTCCATCCGGGACATCTAGCTTGAGTCCAGAACCATTGAATTCACTTCCATCCACAACCGGGTTAGTATTGACATCCCAACCATAAATATTAACTACTGCCTCGGTTTTACCATCAGCCTCAATTGAATTGGGAACACCAAAGGCAATTATTGAATCAAGAAGTCCGCTATTAATGAACATTATCGTATCAGCAACTGT
>CAYPUP010000417.1:0-2132 GCA_964413795.1 uncultured Ignavibacteriales bacterium | reverse complement strand
TGTACCCAAGATTGGTTCCTTCGAGTATCGATTTGGCTTATAGCCTGACAATTTATAATGCTTCCTCAACGCCAAAGACATTAACAACAATGTTAATAATTACTCTGATTGCCTTGCCTTTTGTACTGGGTTATACTGTATTTATCTATAGGATCTTTAAAGGTAAAACTGTTATTACTTCGGATAGTTATTGATGAGTAATGATATAGAGGTGATTGTTAGTCCGAAAAATATGGATAAAAAGCCGCTACTGCATCATTAAAGATTCCTCAGGTGCAGTAGCGGCTCTATTTGAGAAGAAGTAAATTTATTAAATAAAGCTTCCTTTGTGGCGGACAATTTCTCCTTCGATCATGTAAATCACGTCCTCGGCAATATTAGTGGCATGATCGGCTATTCGTTCCAAATTTCTTGAGACGCTTAATAAACTGATATAATATTCAGTTGCCTCGGGATTGGCTTTAATGTGTTCCTGGCCAATCTTATAGTTTTGTTTATGGTAATTGTCAATTTCGTCATCATTGAGAATAACCTGGCTTGCTTTGGCTATATCATTCTGCACGAGAGAATCAACACTCTCCCTGACCATTTGGATTGCCAGGTCCACCATTTGGTTTAAATCTATGGGCATTTTGACAGTACCGTTTGTGATAATATTTTTTGTCCTTTTAGCTATATTCACGGCAAGGTCTGCAATTCGTTCCAGGTCATTATTAATTTTAAGCACTGCCACGACATATCTCAAATCAGCGGCAACCGGTTGATGAAGAGCCAGTATTTTTAAACACTCTTCTTCAACCTCAACTTCCTGTGAGTCGATTTTCGGATCAGAATCAATAACTTCATCGGCCAATTCAAGATCGCGATCATTAAATGACTGGACAGAAGAGACAAGGCTTTTCTCTACCATCGCGGCCATATAAAGTATATGTTTTTTTAATCTCTCAATTTCATTTTGAAAATGCTTGGTCATTATATTCCTCGTATTTCATAATTATCAAACCTATATAAAATCAACCGAATCGGCCGGTTATATAATCTTCAGTCTTTTTCTTTTTCGGGCGGGTAAACATCTCTTTAGTCAGGCCATATTCAATCAAATCCCCCTGGAAGAAGAAAGCTGTATAATCTGAAATCCTGGCTGCCTGCTGCATATTGTGGGTAACGATTACGATAGTATATTTCTTTTTCAACTCTCCGATAAGATCTTCAATACGTGATGTAGACAGGGGGTCCAAAGCCGAAGCTGGTTCATCCATAAGGATAACTTCCGGACGTACTGCCAGAGCGCGGGCAATACACAAACGCTGCTGCTGCCCTCCTGATAGGGAATAAGCGCTTTTTTCCAAAATGTCTTTTACTTCATCCCAAAGAGCCGCCTGTTGAAGAGATTCCTCAACTACTTCTGCGATAATGGCTTTATCTTTGATTCCATTTACTCTGAGACCATAAGCAACATTATCGAATATTGATTTCGGAAAGGGGTTTGACCTCTGAAAAACCATGCCGATTCTTGTTCTAATCTTAGAAGAATCTTTAAAATCCTTATAGATATCGATATCATCTAATTTGACTGTTCCGTCCATTCAGGTATTAGGAATTGATTCGTTCATCCTGTTAAGGGTTCTCAAAAATGTAGATTTTCCGCATCCTGACGGTCCAATTAAAGCAGTGACTTTATTTTCCGGAACATCAATTGATATATCATGGAGAACATGATTATTACCGTACCAGAAATTCTGTTTTAGTACCATCATTTTATAATTTGGTATCTTCAGGTCGCTGATCTTACTCTCCTTTAAGATGTCCTTTTTTGTATCCATATCAAAACCATCATTAAACGTTAACTCGTTTTCTTCTCATACTTGAGCGAATAAATATCGCCACAAAATTTAATAAAAAGGTCAGGAGCAAAAGCACAAGCACCGTTCCGAATAAAATCGGTTTGGTTGCTTCCACATCGGGCGACTGGGTAGCCATAACAAATATATGATAACCCATCTCCATGAACTGATCATTTAGCTTGCTGGGGAGATAAGGGAGATAATAAGCGGCTCCGGTAAACATGATCGGAGCAACCTCTCCAGCCCCTCGACTGACAGCCAAAATTGAGCCAGTCAGTATTCCGGGCA
>CAYPUP010000416.1:0-2145 GCA_964413795.1 uncultured Ignavibacteriales bacterium | reverse complement strand
ATAAGGATATCTTTGACGAATTTTTGGGTAATCCCGCCCAATTCATAGTTAATTTCGGTATCGTTCACAGTATCGGCGACGGTGATAATGCGTTCGATTTCCGTGGGGATGCCCGGTATACTTGAATAATCAACGTCGAAAACAGAAACAATATCTTTAGCGATTACTCCTTCAACAACGATCTGTTGGACACCTCCACCTCGATCTTCGGTCCGAGCTGTCAGATTATAGCTGCCAGAAGCCATGCCGATAATTTGGAGCTGATATTCGCCTTCTATCGGCTCCATAATATCCAAAACTTTCACCGGACCGATTCTACCCGTTCCTTCATCGGCTCCAATTTCATCTTCATAATAACTAGATTGAAGTATTTCCGAGACAAATTGATTTGTAGTAGGATCAATTCCAATTCGTTTGCCTAAAGGATCGATAAGGAAGAGTTCGGCGGGAGAAGCAATATAAAAAGTAACTCTATTAGTTGGGCCGACTCCGCGGCCAAATGTTCTGATTCCTAATATCTTGTTTTGGTAATCCGCTAAGGTTTTTTTTGTTATAGAAACAGGGTCATTGATAAACCACGTATCATCAGTTTTACCTGTGGCTACTACATAGTGAGATGTAGTTATGCCATTGCGGATATATTCAGTTTTGATAATAACAGGGTAACCGGTATTTAAATCCCAATTAAGAGTACTTATTATCTGGTTAAGCGAATACTGCTCTATATCTTTGCCGCCAGTAGAAAAAACTCTTGAATCAGAATACTGCTTAAAAGATTTAAAATTTACATCTCCTCCGACTAAGTATCCGTCTTTTTCTTTCAGCCATGCATTCAAAGTGCTCGGATTTACATCAAGTCCGCCGGCGCCGGTTGTAACATCATGAAATCTCAAAACCATCACGCCTGAAGTCAAAGCGCAACCCCACTTACTTATGGTTTCGGTTGATGCGGGAGTAAGATGGTCATATTGTTCACCCGCCCATAGTGGGTCATTTTGATAATAAAAGGGCACGGGTAAAATCGGCAATCTTATCACCATCTGAACCGTGCCGTCATAATAACCCACGGGGCCGGGAACAGTGCTGGCTTTGACATAAAAATAAAGCAAGCCTCCATCCAGTTTATTAAAGGGAACTCGCATTTCTAAGACGTTGAGGCCGGCGGCGGCAATATCAGTGGCAATAGTGATGGCTTGAGGAGGGTCAATTGAAGTTCTTTGACGGAGAACGGATTGATTTTGCTCCGGACCGGGAAAAAATTGGGAACGAAGATATTTATCGCCGACAATCGGGCCTTCCTGCCTGCTGTCAAAAGTAATGGAATAATAAACGACATCTTGAATATTGGGCGGGCCGTCGGCTAAATCCATTCGGGCATAGAAATATTGATTATCGTGAGCCAGATAGACATTGGAAATGTCTGTGCCCAAAGGAGAGCCGGGCTGTTTGTCGTTGGTATAATCCTGGATGGAAATGTTGAGACCTGACCAGTCGGAAACAGAACCGTCAACGGTAATATCGGCGTAAGAAACGTAAAGAGCACCCAAGGTGTTAGAACGGGAAAATTGACCGGCTTGGTTGTAAGTTCTGATTTGATAGTAATAAGTCGTGCCTTGAGGCAAAGTGTCGGTAAAAGAGGTTTGATTTCGGTCAGAGATTTGAGCGATAGGAATTCCGGCTGGCGGCACCAGAGAAGTGATGCGGAGAACAAGATAATAGGCAAAATCGGCATCGGTGTTTTTAGTCCAAGTTAGAGCGGCGGAAGAAGGAGTGATATTTATGATAGTAAGAATTGATGGAGTGATGGGATTAGAGGATTCGATTGGAGGAGAATCAAAAGAAGGTTCGTTGAGAAAAGATTCTTGGGCGTGGACGGAAAAAGCTATTATTAGAAGACAAGGTAAAATAATTATTAGTCCTATTATCAGTTTGTATCTTATACCGGACATTAACATATTTCTAAAAATTGAAAGACTTTTTCGTTACGAAGCATGCCGTAAGTATAACTCTTAAGATAGTCTGTGTCAATATCAGATGCGTTACTCCCGGCCGCAGAAAGCTGTTTCAGGATTTTTTCAACATCCGCATCCACCTCTTCTTCGCTCGCTTGAATGTTTTCCTTATTTGCCAATTCCCGCAAAATCA
>CAYPUP010000415.1:0-2148 GCA_964413795.1 uncultured Ignavibacteriales bacterium | reverse complement strand
TATATCATGCAATGCTATATCGACATTGGATTTTATCAATTGCTTATTGACAAACTGGTGTTCCGTAAGGTTCGATTGATTATAGTTGTAGAGTTGTTTTTCATAATCTTTCAGGGATCGGGTAAAATTATTTATTGCAGTTGAAGAGTAATCGGTAAAGCGGGGGTCATAGGCATGGATGCCCATCTCAGTTGATCGAACGGGATAAAATGATTGAATTGTTTCCAGTATATCCAGACATAACTCTTCGAATGTTTTCTTTTTAGCTTCCAAATTATTTGCGGAAACCAATAGCAGGCAGGTTATTGATAAAATCACAGTGGTAATTCTACGCAGCATTATGACTCCTTTTAATTATTGCCGCCAATTTAGTTATAATTAGCAATCGGAGCAGGCATTCATGGCCATACTCACTTATGTTAGTCGACAATTATACAAAAACGTACTGAAATTACACCCGGTAAAAAACGCCTACCACTTCAATGTGCATGGTATGCGGGAACATATCTATCGGTTTGACTTCAGGAAGAGTGTATCCAGCCTTGATTATTCCAGAGGCATCACGAGCAAATGTTGAGGGATTGCAGGAAATATAGAGTATTTTTTCAGGGTTTAATCGGAGCATGCGCCGCAAAGCCTTGGGGTTCATACCGGCCCGGGGAGGATCAATAATTATAATGTTATACGGTTTTTCTGTGGCATATTCCGAGCGAAGAAAATCTTTTACATCCCCGTGATAAAAGTCAATATTTTTAATATTATTTACCTGAGCATTTTCCCGCGCCGCTATAACTCCGTCCTCGACCACTTCAACTCCGACAACTTGTTGCACATATTTGGAAATAAGCAGACCGATTGAACCGGTCCCGCAGTATAGATCCATGACCCGGTCAGCCTTTTCCGGAAAGAGCATATCAAAAGCGGCTCGGTAGAGAGTCTCGGTCTGAACTGAATTTGTCTGGAAAAAAGTATTGGAGCGGATTCTCAGATGACAACCCAATATTTGTTCCTCAATATAACCCAGACCAAATAATATTTTTTCGATCTCGCCTACGGCAATATTGGACTTTTGTCCATTCTGGTTATGCACCAGGGTTTTAATTTCAGGAAAGAATTCCTTCATCTTTCTGATAAGTACATTCCGATAGGGAATATCACCATAATTGGTCACAATATTTACCATAATGTCGCCGCTTGATCGTGCTTCCCGGATAACAAGAAACCGCATATAGCCGGTATTGTTTTTAATATCATAAACCGAAATATCATTCTCACGGACAAATTCTCTCAGCCAGATGACAATCTCATTGGCTAAATCCGACTGAAGAAAACATTTTTCGATATCAAAAACCAAATCAAATCTTCCTTTGACATGAAGGCCAAGATTGAAGCTTTTGTCTTCGTTGGCATTGAAGGAGAATTCCATTTTGTTGCGGTATTTGAAGAGTTCGGCTGAGCCGACCGCCGGAAAGATTTTAACATTTTCCAATCCCCCGATCCGCTCAATACAATCGTTTACCTGCTTCTGCTTATAGTCTAACTGGGCGCTATAAATCATATCCTGCCAGGTACAACCGCCACAGATATCATAATGCGGACAGGGAGGATCTACTCTCAAATTAGATTTGGTTAATATATTCTTAACGACAGCTTCATCATAGCGGGGTTTGGAGTTAATAATTTCTGCCAGAACCTTCTCTCCCGGCAGTCCCCCATTCAAAAAAACAACTTTGCCCTCTTCATTGCTGGCGACAGCTTTGCCGTTAAAGGCCAGATCTTTTATTTCAAGTTCAATCAGTTTATCGTTCACAATTACTCCCGGTTCTGATCATTTGTCTGACACAGAATATCTATACGATCACAATCCCCTGTCTCAAGTTGGATAGTTCCGTGGCCTATACCGAACTGTTTGCATAACATATTGTTAATATCAGCAATAATTACTGGTCCCGTCAAGAGATCCTTTTGATCAATAGTAACATGACAGGAAAGAGCAATATCTTTTGAGGAGAGTGACCAGATATGAAGATCATGGACATTCTTTACTTTTGGAATATTTTTTAAAGCATCGTATACATTATCAAATTCAATATTACTGGGGACAGCTTCAAGAAGAATCCAGACCGCCTCCTTGATAACCAGATAGGA
>CAYPUP010000414.1:0-2158 GCA_964413795.1 uncultured Ignavibacteriales bacterium | reverse complement strand
ACTAAGAGAATTCATGTATGGAATTATCATTGCCGGTGTGATTATATTAGCCTTAGGATTACTTAAGAAAGCCCCGGATTGGAAATCGGCTTTAATTATTCTATTCTGTGCGGTTGCTGGATTCTCAGTACATCTGTTTGTACCGATCAGGTCAGCTCAACAACCGCATATAAATGAAAACAATCCCTCGTCCTCGCTTAAGGCAACTATCAATTTCCTCGAACGAAAACAGTATGGTTCTCAGGGGATGGTGGAAAGAATGTTCAAGCGCCGAGCCGAGTGGGAAAATCAATTTGGCGATTATCAGCGGATGGGATTTTGGCGTTTCTTTAAAGAGCAGTTTGGACTGACAGGGCCGAGTTTCGTCTTTTTTGTTTTATTGGGAGTCTTTGGTATGTGGGAAATTGTCCGGAGAAAACCAAAGATTGGCCTCCCGTTTATTCTGATGCTTTTTCTCTGTTCTGTGGGATTGATTCTGTATATGAATTTTTCCGATGGCATGCGGCAAAATCCGGTTACCGGCGCCGATTATATGGAAGTGCGTGACAGGGATTACTTTTTCACTCCGGCTTATATCTTTTTCGGTTTAGCCATTGGTATAGGAGTTACAATATTAATTCAGACAGTAAGAAATGGTGTAGCTAATTTCTCTGAATTGCCTAAAAGAATAATCCTGGCCTCATTGTCTGTATTATTTTTGCTTCCGGTTTTTACTGTTGCCGGAAATTATCATGAATGCGATCGCTCCGGTAATTTTATTCCTTATGATTATGGCTGGAATCTTCTGGAATCAACCCCTCAAAACGGAATACTTATTACCAATGGCGATAATGATACATTTCCATTATGGTGCCTGCAGGAGGCTTATGGCCTAAGGCCGGATATTGCCGTTATAAATCTCTCGTTAGCAAACACTGACTGGTATATTAAACAAATGCATTCCGTATTGGGGTTGGATTTGGGTTGGACAGATGAAGAAGTGGATAAGATACGTCCATATCGAACTACAGATGGAACAACCTATAGAGTTCAGGATATTGTCAGTAATGCTCTCATTGATAATTATTTCGGTAAGCGTCCGGTTTGTTTTTCGGTTACGGTCGGATCAGGTGCCCGCAAATATAAAGGGAAGCCGCTGGATCAGATGCTGACGATGAATGGAATGGTCTGGGTAGTCACAGAGCCAAAAAAATCCATGGAAATTGCGGTTGAGGAGAGTTACGATTTCTTTATGAATCCAGAAAGGTTTAGGAGTACAGGTATTAATAATCCGGCTATTTATAAGGATGAGACTTCTGATCGTCTGACCCGGAATTATGGTAATGCCTTCCTTATGGTTGCTGATACTCTCAGAAAAGCAGGCGATTATGAACGGGCTGAAATAATTACAAAAGAAGCCGTGGAAAAAATTCCTCATGCCGGCGATCCGGTCGATTTCCTGGCGACTCTCTATGAACAGACAGGTAATTTGGAAAAATTAAAATGGCTAATTGATAATGCTGTGGCAGGGGATCATCTCCATCACAAGATTATGTTAGCGCGCGTTTATCGGGCACAAGGCGACTTGACAACAGCCGAAAAAATGCTCAAAGAAATATTATTGCAGAACCATTCTTATAAGCCGGTATTTGAAGAAATGATGCGACTATATTATTCTCAGCGGGATGCTGAAAATATTCATTGGCTTTTGATGGAGTGGTTGAGTTATAATCCCAATGATTCTGAAGCCAAGGCTATGCTGAAGCAGTTTGAAGCCGGATTTAGAAATGAACCAAATGATACTGGCGGACAAAAGTGAAAATTCTTGCTCTAAACTGGAATGACCTGAAAAACCCCTATGGGGGGGGAGCCGAGGTTCATCTGGAAGAATTGCTGAGGCGACTTCAATCTTATGGCCATGAGGTTACTCTCTTTTGTTCCGGTTTCCCTAATTGTCTTTCCGAAGAAACAATCGAAGGGATTAAAATTATCAGAAGAGGAAATAGATATAATTTTAATTTGATAGCCCCTTTTCATTTGAGAAAATTAACCAGAAAAAATAAGTTTGATCTGTTGATAGAGGATATTAATAAAATTCCTTTTTATACTCCGCTGTATCTTAATCTTAAAACCCTGGTAGTGGTACCACATCTTTTTGCTACAACAGTTTTCCAGGAAA
>CAYPUP010000413.1:0-2194 GCA_964413795.1 uncultured Ignavibacteriales bacterium | reverse complement strand
AACGGAGGTGAAGCCTGCTGGGGAGACGCATACGCCTGGATTAAAAGATACAAACCCATCAGAATTATCGTAACTGAGAGCAAAGCCAGAAATTTTATCTGGTTAGATGAAAAATCAAAAAATCTGTTCAATTGCCAATTCACTCTCAACTCACAATATTTTATATACTCTATTCATCAAAATAGCCATTTCTCGGCTAAAATGTCAATCTAAGTCCGAACTGATTTATCGATTCCGTTTCAAACGATGAAATCACCCGCTGATAATTAACGCTTATCAGGCTGGTAATCGGCTTTACTAATGAAAGCTCAACATAGTGATCATTCATATAATCATTTTTATCAAAATCATAAGTTAAATCGAAATTATAATCGGCAGTAAATTCAAAATTGAAAGTAGTAAACAGTCTGAACGAATTTATCATCACAAACTGCAGGGTTGACCCGCGATCTTCACGAGTGTCATCATAATTTTTATAATATGAAATTTCATTTGAAATCGGGTAGAAACCCAGCTTCCCCGATGGTGATTCCCATGTCGGAATCACTCCGGCCTGTGAAGCGGGATTAAATAAAACTGGCATGGCCAGTATGCAGACGAGCAGAACAAGCTTGCGCATAATTTAACTCCGTTGGTTTGAAATTCTATGTTATAGTTATCTATTATTTACTATGATCTTTTTCATTAGTCGCTTTTAGTCTTTTCTTTATTGCATTTCCCGAATTAGGATAAGCGCTGAGATTGAGTGAATATATCTCAAGAGCCTCACGCACTCTATCTTCATCGTATAACTTATCGCCAAGGTAATCCAACTGGTACTCACTCATATCATAGTTGGCAGCAGTATCAAGTATAATATCATGATACTGTCTTATAGCATTTCCTATTCCCTGTTTGTTAATCGTATTTAAAAGGGTATCGGCCAGAGAATAGGGGGGCGATCCAAGAGTGAAGCGGGCATTGCTGTTTAATAATTGTACCAAATGGTTAAAATAAGAATATTGATTGATGCCATTATCAGACTCAGCTTCCAACCGCCAACGATATTTTTTTGAATTTTTGAACAATTGGTCGCATTGTTCCGAAGGGATGTAAGATTTTTCCTGATTAGTTACAAATATTTTAGGCGTGTTAATTTTAAAAATTTTATCCAGGGAATTCATATCCAAATTGGAAAATATTTTCGGCCAGGCATATGGATACCAGTCTGTTAGGAGTTCAGGAGCCGATGTAAACGGATTTACCAGAACAATTGCTCCGGCATTGACATTCTGTCCTAAATCAACAGCAGCGGCCGCTCCTATCCCTTCGCCGTAGATGATTATCCGATTAAAAGGGATATCTTTTTTGTAGCGGATATAATAATATATTGCATCAGCATCGAGATATAATCCCTTTTCGCTTATTTCACCTCCGCTTTCACCAAATCCCCGATAATCTACTGCCAGGATATTCATACCAAGATTTCTCAACTGAAGATACTCATTTAAATAAAAAGAAACCTCATGCCCCCGGTCATGGAAATAAATCAGCCAGGGTGTAGTGCTGTCATTATTCTTGGCATAGATTTCCCAGCCTTTGAGCGTGACACTGTCTTTGGCAGTAATAGCAATAGGTTTATATTCGACATCGGAATATGCTATTGGGGTTAGTTGCCCTTGTACAGGTTCAAAGAGCTCACTTACTTCAGAGGTCGTCAACCATCTTATAAGAAAAATCTGAACAGCAATTAATAACACGAATAAAATCAATAAAATATTTCTGATCTTCATAAAAATCATCACCTTTTATTTTTAAAATTCATTATTCCTTTAATTCAATTGGGAATGATACCTAAAGCTATCCCATCCGTCAAGGCGGTGAAGCCGCTCTTTTTTAAATACATAGTTTATTATGGTTTAAGGTGGGTTCCGAGAAAGGCATTGTGCAATAAATCATTAAGGGTTACCTGAATAGAGCGGCTTTTAAAGCCTAATTCCCGACGAGCCTTCATCGATGAATACGACCACTCATAATCAAATAATTTTACAATATCAGGATAAAATGACACTTTGCTCCCTTTTTTTAATTTAGCCAAAGTTACCGAAAATGAGGCAGCAAAATTAAGCATCCATTTAGGAGGGGTAATCAAGTGCGGAACCCTTCCAAGAATCATTGAGGCCAGCAATACCAACTCCCTGACAGCCACATTATC
>CAYPUP010000412.1:0-2197 GCA_964413795.1 uncultured Ignavibacteriales bacterium | reverse complement strand
AAATGCTTCATCAAAGCCCTTGCTGTTAATTTGGAAAGTATTAAATTCTCGGTTATGAAAATGTTGCGAAAAGTACGAATTATTATTGCTGTTATTATAGTCCTAATAGTTGCCTATTTCCTGTATGAATTTTTCCGCCCGATAGATACGAATGATAAGTTAGCCAAAATCATTCATCTCGAAGACCGCCGTGAAAATTCCGATCGGCTGAAAAGTTTCTTAAATGATGATGATGCCGAAGTTCGGGCTAAAGCGGCGTTAGCTATAGGACGAATAGGAGCTAAAGATGCCGGCGAAACTCTGATGGCTGTTCTGGAAGATCCTGACTGGAAAGTTGCCGCAACTGCCGCTTTCGCCATCGGTCTTACCGGTGAAAAAGATAAAGCCATGCCCCTTTTGGACTTTGCACTGGAGATTCCGGCTTCGATAACAATCAATGCGATCAAAGCAACCGGAATGCTTACCGACAGCACTATGACAGAAGAAATATCAATGATATTCTCATATCTAAATCACGCTTCCCCGGAAGTCAGGGAAGCGGCTTTGATAGCCTTGTTTCGAGCCAATGCAAAATTTAGAGCAAATGATATTATTGCCTATCTCGAAAAGGAACCGGATGAATATGTCCGCCAGACCGGCCTTTATGTTCTGGCAAGATTAGGAGCTGTTGAAGCTGAAGAATTGTTTATCAATTATTTAGGGGACACCGATCCCATTCTGAGATCATGGGCGCTTCAGGGAATTAATCGGGCTAAAGCAGTCGATGCTGAGAAGTTTCTTAATATCGCTCTTAATGATGAAAACAACTATGTCGTTTTCCGGGCGATTAACGGGATTGGTAATTTAAAAAGCGGCAATGGCGCAAAAAAATTGCTTTCCAAATTAGATTCTGAAAATGATGAAGGCTTAATCGTTGCTTTAATTGATGCTCTGAGAGAATTAAATGAACCTGATGGGATTGAAAAGGCTAAAATCCTCTCTGAACAAAAACGATCCTCAAATATAACTGCCGCCACCGTCTTGTATTCAGCTGCTATCCAAAAAGGAAGAGCTTTTAATTATATCGATTCCCTGGTGCGTGAAAAGGATCCAATAATAAAATCAACCTGCGCCGATGCTCTCGCTATTATTGCCGATAAATCGGTTATTCCGCGATTGGCCGTACTCTTTAATGATAAAAATGCCGGTGTCAGAGGAAATGCCTTTACAAACTTGTGTAATTTAGACAGCAACAATGCCGCTTTCTATATTGATCAGGCTCTCAATGATTCAGATTACATGCCGGTTGTTCTGGCGATTGACCTTATCTCAGAGAAAAAATTCAGCAGCTATATTCCGACCCTGCATACCATAATGTCCCGGGGATATGAAGTTGATACTGATACCAGACGTTCTATCATAGGCGCCATGAGTAGTTTTATCATTGAAAATGATGCAGAAGTAGATCCACAAGTTCTTGAAATTTTAAAATTAGGGGTCAAAGACCCTGATTATGTAGTCAGAAAAGAGACCAATCAAGTTCAGGCTAACCTGCCGGAATCACAACAACTGCCGGTATCGCTGATTGCCGAAACGAAATTCACCGAAAGACAAATTAAGACGGCCCTGAAAAAATATAAAAAAAATCCCTATGCAAAAATCAAAACATCAAAAGGGGAGTTCGAAATGGAGTTGTATTTCGATGCGGCTCCGTTGACTGTGATGAATTTTATCCGTTTGGCGGAAATGGGATTTTATAACAACCTTTTATTTCATCGGGTTATTCCTGATTTTGTAGCCCAGGGTGGAGATCCCAGAGGTGACGGCTGGGGTGGTCCGGGTTATTCGATCAGATGCGAGTACTCGGTTGAACCGTATAAAAGAGGAACAGTCGGCATGGCCACTTCTGGCAAAGATACCGGCGGCTCCCAGTTTTTTGTAACCCTTTCACCACAGCCCCATCTTGAAAGCCGCTATACTGTTTTTGGCCAGGTAATTTATGGCATGGATATAGTTGATATGCTGGTGGTGGGAGATAAAATTGAAAAAATTGAAATACAGGAAGGATCAGAATGAGATCTTTAGCTGTAGCATGCATAGTAACAGGAATTTTGTTTACATCAGATATAGCTTCTGCTCAGAAGGGAACAGGGATTGATCCTGAAGCATTAATCGAACAGATTCTTATGGTTGAAAATAGGCAGTATCAGCAGATTAC
>CAYPUP010000411.1:0-2198 GCA_964413795.1 uncultured Ignavibacteriales bacterium | reverse complement strand
AATCACAGGATAATCATGCCAAAGAATCCATATTGATCGCATCTGAAAAATTTACCAGCCATAAAGTAAACTGGAAAGAAGTCCCCATAAATCACATCTTGTTAGTTAATGAACAACGGGAGTTGGATTTACAAGCCGTTTAATTTTTCAAAGAATAATTGCTTATGCTATTCAATGTAATCCAAATGTTATGAATTTTAATTATGAAACAATCAAAAATTGACATACTTAACTTACTGACAAATATAATCTCTACACTTAAGAGTAAGGTCAAATATCTGATGGTCTTTAAGTGCATCCTAACTCAACCAAAATGCAAGGGCCATGAGCAATGACATTAATATCACTTTTAATACATTTTTGAACAGCTAGAGGACTTTCAGATCCTGGTTGCATCCAAATATTATGAATCCCTTTGGCAATGGCTATGTCAATTAGCTTTTCAGTAATTTCGGGCGGTGTCACTATAGAGATACTTCGCACGGTATTTGGAAGCTCCTGAATTGAAGCAAAACACTTTTTATTTTCAATCATCTCATGTGACGGGTTAACCGGGAAAACCATTTTATCTTTTGCAAGATAACATTTCAGAATTTTATTGCCATATTTACTCGGGTTGGATGATGCACCAATTACGGCAAATGCCGCTGAAGATAAAAATTGTTGAATCTGTGGTGATATGGATTTTAATGAACGTCCATAGGTTGTGGTATGCAAGCCATTATCATGGCTTACAATATCAGCGCGCCATTTAATATTTGCGTAGCTTCCGGCCTGGTTATCGGGGAGTATCGGATATTTAATCACTGAAAAATAAGGTGAAAAGTCGAAATCACTAGGTGTAAACAGTTGTACATTTCTTCGAATAAAAGTAGCCTGTTTATGCTGATTAAATTCTATTTCCGGAAGAATAGGATAACCAACTGACTGAAAAGCTTGTGCAATGACTGTAGAACAAATATCTTTTGTCGGCTGTAGGGCATTACTTTGAAATAAACTTGAACGCCAACGTCTTGGTAAAATACTCCAGGGAACCAGGAGACGAGCCAGATCCAATATCTGACGGATATTATATTCTCGCCCTAACCTGCTTGCAGCATGAATAATGACTCGTTGTATATCGTCATCCGTAATCCACTCGGGACGAAGAATTCTAATATGCTTATCTTCATATTTATCTAACGATGAGACTATGGTTCCAGCCCCAACTCACTTTCAATTATTATTTGTGTGTCATACTTGAAATGGCCGCTATTTTGTAGTTTTTCCCGTAACGATAAATCAGAAATATCATATAATCGCCCCACATAAAGCGCAGCGTGAGTCCATTGGCTTTGGGTTATACTCGCGATAATTTTGCTGACTTTAGAATGACCATGAACCAGAATAAGATCAGCGGGTCTCACTTCCTGACGGATTTTATGAAAGTCTGACCAATGGTTTTTGCGGACGGACTTTTCCTTAGTCAGCCACCGTCCAGCCAAATCCATGATCTTATTTGTGAAGGATGATGCCATAATCCACCTGCTACCTTATTTCATTATGTCGTACCAAAATGCACCAGATCATGCATCAGGTAACTTTATTAAATAATGAGCCACAACAGCATGTCTTTCATAGGAAACAAGATACATATGCAGCAAGTTTGGTTGCCTTTTATCTAAAAATAATATCGTACCATCAATCGCCATGTCATGATGATTGATCCATTTATTTTGCTGATTTAAAAAGACTGAAAATTCTGCGCGACTTTCAGGTGGAGTATTCTTTAAATCATAGTAAGATTGCTTTAAAGGTGCCGTACCTATCCCCATAAGATGAAGATTCCCATCAGCATAATTTTGTGGCTCAATGCGAGGAAGCTTGGCTTTATCAAAGCCGCTTAAGTAAAAATCATATGGGCCGTCTTTTCCTTGATAATGAATAACAACTTCCTGTCTTGACATGCCATCGGGTGTTTTAATTTCACTAAAAGTAGCCGATGTAGGATTAGAGATTAACTGATATTCATTATCCCAAGGCTTATCTTTGCGATATATCCCTGGCGGTAGGAAAGTGGAAAATTTCACATTCTCCTGATAGTAATCTTTAAATTGATGAATAGTATGTTCCGCTATGATATTTTTCTTCTTGTTTACCTGCTCGCCATCGAAAACAGCAGATTCTTCAAAATCAGATTGTACTTTTAGAGGATGGGA
>CAYPUP010000410.1:0-2209 GCA_964413795.1 uncultured Ignavibacteriales bacterium | reverse complement strand
CTGCCAATGCGGTGCGACGCTGGTAACAATTCGCAAAGAGACTATTTCATGGTGGTATTCGGTGGGAACCTTTGCTTATATGACCAGTCTGGCATACATGTTGTCATTTGCAACCTATCAAATTTTCAGCAGGGTATGGTACTGATGACAGAATTGTGGCAATATTTAGTAATAATTTTTCTGATCTTTGTGGCGGCCGTATATCTGGTGTTGCATTTTGTTAAATCCCGCCGTACAAAAAAAGCATGTAAGAATTGTGCCCTGTATAAACATGCTGACAAAATGAGCAAATCCAGGAACAATCAATCCCATGTCTCGAATTAAAAACTTCTTTGATTGAATTAATCCTTTCGTTGACGACTACGCTAATATTTCTCTATATTTCCAACATGAGAAATGAGTCAAAAAATGTTTAGTACTTCGCCGGTTATGTTAGGACAGTATCGGCCGTATGATTCCTTTTTGCACCATCTTGATGCCCGTGCCAAAATGCTGCCGATTACGATGGTGCTGATATTGGGATTAATGACATCATCATATTCATTTTATTTTATAATATTAGGTTCTTTAATATTTGGCTTATTAACTTCCGGAGTAACACTCAAGAGATTGTTGAATAACTATAAGCCGGTTCTTATGCTGGTCGTGATAACAGCCTTATACCATCTTATTTTCTCCGGGAAAGGTACTGAAGTACTTTATTCTCTATATGGATTTAATTTAACAACCGGGGCATTGGATAAAGCGGCTTTTTTCTCACTTCGTCTAATACTGTTTATATCGATTGCTTTTTTGATTACTTTCACCAGCTCACCCTCGGAATTGGCTGATGCCTTCACCAAACTATTATCCCCGCTGTCCAGAATAAAAATCCCAGTTCAGGATCTTGGTCTGATTCTTTTTATGGCCATACGGTTTATTCCGGTTCTCTATGATGAATTCAATACTATCAAAAATGCACAGATAATCAGAGGGGTAAAATTTAGTGGTTCGTTTTTTAACAAGGTCAGGAAAACATCCTGCATTATCATTCCGGTTTTTGTGGCTGCCTTACAGCGAGCCGATGAATTGTCTATGGCGATCGAAGCTCGGGGATATAATGGTGATTCACCCCGTTCAATGTACAGTGAGTTAAAAGTGGGATTCAAAGAGTGGAGCTTTATGCTGTTAACTTCGGTTGGATTATTATTTTTGTACTGGATTACCAAATAAATGGCTGAACAAAACATAAAACTCCTTATCGAATACAAGGGAACGGCTTATGCCGGTTGGCAGATACAGAAAGATCAGCGGTCTATTCAGGGCTGTATCACCGAAGCAATTTATAAAACTACCGGTAAAAATGTTTCTTTAATTGGAGCAGGGAGAACCGATGCCGGGGTTCATGCCCTCGGTCAGGTTGGCAATTTCATTATTGATCATAATATTGAGCCGGAAAAATACAAAGATGCCCTGAATTACTATCTTGAAAATGATATCAGAATAAAAAAATCAGTAGTAGTACCTCTTGAGTTTAATGCCCGGAGAGCGGCATTAAATAAACGCTACCGGTACTTGATTGGAACTGAAAAATCAGCCCTTTACCACGAATACCGCTGGGAACTGCTGAAAACAGTGAATTTTGAAATTTTAGAAGAGGCAGCCAAACTTGTTCTCGGAGAGCATGATTTTTCACCATTTTGTGTATTATCCTCAAGAAAACCTGATAATACCTGCATAATTACAGAATGCTCATGGAAAAAAGATGACAATCAATATGTAATAGATGTAGTGGGGAATCGGTTTTTGCATAATATGGTCAGGATTATGGTCGGGGCGATGGTCAATATTGCCACGATTCATAAAGACCAGCATCCTGATAACTTGACTTTGGAGAAATTTGCAGATATTTTACAAGCTCCGACAGAGCAGAGAATTGTGTTTACAGCTCCGCCACAGGGATTATACTTAGTGACGGTTAATTATTGAAGGGAAAGAGAGCATGAAATTTTTTATTGATACTGCCAACATCGAAGAGATAAAATCAGCAGAAGCTATGGGCGTGCTTGATGGTGTTACTACGAACCCTTCTTTAGCAGCAAAAGAGACAGCTCCATATAACGAAATTCTTAAGGAGATTTGTAAAATAGTCTCCGGCCCGGTTTCGGCTGAAGTGATATCGACTGATTATAACGGCATGATGAAAGAAGCAGAGAAACTGGCTGAAATA